>QCTG01000038.1 GCA_003211235.1 Synechococcus sp. AG-673-B04 | reverse complement strand
ACCAGAACTTTTAGCCGCATCAACAGAATTGGAGGGCGCAAAAGAAACTGTTTGCTGATGGGTGAAGTCTCTCTTGTACTTAAGGGCTGGCATAAAAAAGATGTGAATACGGGGAAAATACAGTGGATTATGAGATTACGAGAAAAATCTTTGCAATAGTTCAAGCACGACCCAAGGCTCTTGCAGGCCAAAGAGGCTCAAGAAACAAAATTCACCAGCCCGAAAGGAATGGCTGCCCTCAGAGAACTCTATAAAAAGATGGGTGTTCCCTTGAACGGGCTAAGTACAGCTCTTAGATACCTTGAAATATTGACAGCTAACGAGGTGGAAACATCCAAGGGCAAAGCACAACTGACAAATATTTTTGAGCATCTCACGCACGAACTTAATATATCTGCTGTTAAGACCTGATAAGACCTATCAAGGCACAAGCGAAATTCGAGAAAGATAGAATAAGGTACAAATACTCAGAGACACGTATGGGAATCCCGCTGCTTGAACACCCTCTATCGACTCAGAATTCACGCGTCACAGATCTGGCGGGTGATAGCAGCACGATTCAGGCACAGAACGTTGGATCTGTATCAGCAGGTGGCGATGAAGTCAGAACGACCATCGATGGATTAATCGAACGTGCATATCGGCAGATTTTCTTTCACGCAATGAGATGTGATAGAGACCCAAACCTTGAATCACAACTCAGAAGTAATAACATTACAGTTAGAGACTTTATTCGGGGGTTACTCCTCTCAGAGAGGTTTCAACAGGGGTACTACCAATGCAGTTCGAACTACAGAATGGTGGACCAGGTCGTAGGGCGTGCATTAGGAAGACCCGTGCACGGCGATGCGGAAAGAAGATCATGGGCCGTGCTAATAGGGGAAAGGGGTTTCACACGTTTTGTCGACGAAATTCTGGAAAGCAATGAGTACATGGATAGCTTTGGCTACGATCGCGTACCACAGCAGCAGTCAAGAATACTTCCAGGAAAAAGTATTGGCGAATTACCTATTTATCAAAAATATCCACGCTACGGAATAGACTGGCGTGACTCACTACAAATGCGAGCTCCCTCTGAACAAGGGAAACTTGCCCTGGAAACACCTGCAGAGATATCTGCCAATTGGGTGAATGGGAAGGTCCCCGCATTTGCACTAAGGCTCTGGCTAGCTCTGATCGTTGCGGGAGGCATCGAAATCACGCGTCTGTTGATTACAATCGCAGTATCAATGCTCAGAACTTAAGAGACCAGTATGGCGGCATCAGAAGTCCTTGATTTAAGTCAATGGAAAAAACCAGAAGAGACTAATCCGGAAGAATTGGAAGACGGGATCGTTGATGCAAGAGGTGCAGACTGGAGAGGAATCAAACTGGCCAAACTCAATCTAAACAAAGCGAAACTCTGTAGATGTGATCTACGGGGAGCCGATTTGTCCTTATGCCAGTTAAATGAAGCAGATTTACGTCTAGCGAAATACGATAGTGATACAAAATTCCCTGATGAATTCGACATATCGATAAGTGGAGCAATTGGACCGGGGGCAAAGCTCAATGGTGCCTATCTGAACGGCACTGACTTAAGGGAAATGGACCTAAGGAAATCATCCTTGATGGGCGCCTACCTAAGTGGAAGCGACTTGTCGGGAGCACTGCTGGATGGTGTCTCACTGGCTGGAGCAGATCTGCGATCAGCGATTATGAGAGGAACAATGTGCCGAGATACACGATTTGGAACTAGTGAATTGAATATGACAGATCTCAGGGGTGCAAATCTTCAAGGAGCAAACTTAGAGAATGTTGAATCAATCAAAGGTGCTGATTTCACATTATGCACAGGATTGGGAGAGCAAATTCAATATCTATTGAACCGTCCGAGTGCTGAGCTGGATTGCTGGAACCCATTAACCAGATCAACAACTCGCACAAGCCTTGGATCGCTGGGATAACACGGGGAGGGGATCCGACGAAAGTTTATTTACAAAGCTGCATGCATAGTCGCAATCATTTGCACGCCACCCGCCCGCAATTCAATGGGTTGCGCACGACAGGCAACATATGAACACAATTGATTGAGGTTTATAAAGAAAGCGGTTGGCCGCAAGCCATCTAGACGATTATTGCAAGGCGAAACGCGAGCTCATCCATGCCCTTCGGTCCTGCCTCGCTACTTGGGGTCGAACGCTTCTCTCAGGACAGCGAAGCACCTGTCGAACTCTTGCCAGGAGCAACTGACGCAAACAAAGAAGAAATCATTCGTTCTTTGTACAAGCAAGTTCTTGGCAACGCTTACGTCATGGACAGCGAGCGACAAATTGTCTCAGAGTCTCAGTTCAAACTGGGAGAGATCAGTGTCAGAGAGTTCATTCGGAGATTGGCAAAAAGCGACCTTTATCGAAGCAGGTTTTTTGAGAGTTGTGCCAGATATCGCTACATTGAATTGACGTTCAGACATCTACTCGGAAGAGCTCCCGTAGATTTTGAAGAAATGAGAGCTCATTCAGAAAGACTCGATAGCCAAGGCTATGAAGCTGATATAGATAGCTTCCTGGATTCCGAAGAATATCAGAATTACTTTGGTGAATGGGTGGTTCCATACCAAAGAGGATGGAAGACAGAAAGCTGTGGAACAATGCAGGAATTTACCTGGAGTTTTCAGCTACTTCGAGGTAATAGCAGCAGCAGCCTTAAAGGTGATCTTTCAGGTATAAAGAGCAAATTAGGTGGTGCTGTTTACCAAAACAAACCATTAGCTGTCATTCCACCATCATCCACTGAAAGCCAGGGATGGAGCTTCCGACCATCAACAAACTTGCAGGATGCACCAGCAAGATTGGGCGTAGGTGCTGGCGACCAAGGAATTACATACCGAGTCGAAGTCACTGCCTACAGCGCAAACAACGTTCGTAGAATTTCTAGATACACAAGAAGCAATAGAATCTTCTACGTTCCATTTGATAAACTTTCCGAACAATTCAAAAGAATTCACAAGGAAGGTGGAAAAATAGCAAGTATCACTCCTGTGAACTAATTTTTCAATTCAACAACTTACTCAACTCAATTTATTAAACAAATGTCTAACAATCAGCAAGCTCAAGGGTTCGGTGCGACAAAGAAATGGGATCAACCGGTTCAGTTTCAGCACAAAGGTAAAAAGGAGAAAAAGGCAGCATTAACACCCGGAGAATTTCTAAAGCAATCCTGTGACCAAATGGCGATTGGTGTGGGGCCACGATCCCACAGCGACTGCCCCCATAGGGTGACAAGTGAGTGCTACAGCCCTGATGACGCTTCTGCGCTTGCTACAACGATCAATGCTGCATACCGACAAGTATTCGGTAATGCTCATGTGATGGATTTCGAGCGTTGCACAGAACTAGAAGCTCAACTAAAAGATGGTCGCTTAACGGTAAGGGAATTCGTTAAAGGGCTTGCTAAATCAAGTTTCTACAAGAAGAGATTCTTTGAAAGTGTTGCCCCTCAACGCGGCATTGAAATGAATTTCAAGCACTTGCTGGGTCGCGCACCAGAGAATCAGGGTGAGGTTTCCAAAAAGATTGAGCTCTTGTCATCCAGCGGATATGACACAGTCGTTGACAGCATTGTCGACTCCGCAGAGTACTTAGAAGTTTTTGGTAGCGATGTTGTTCCATACGCACGCTCTTGGAATTCTCCAGCTGACCTGTCAACAGCAGCATTTCCGCTTTTGGCAGCTCTTTCCAGAAGCTTTGCAGGAAGTGATAGTGCGAGGGGTGGTAGCCCAGCACTTACAAGAAACCTTGCTAGTGGTGTTGCCCCAAGAATTAGTGTTCCAAGCCAAGCCTTCAGCTTTGCACCCACACAAGCAAGTATTACCTCAACAAAATTCGCTCCAAAAGCACCTGGTGTTACAAGTGGGAAAGATTCTGGCCCACTGAGAGGCGATGCATATGTAACATTTGGATTAGCGCAAAGAGAGCAGGAAAAATACCAGCGCTGCCCTGGTGATACAGCGGATCAAATCAATGCTCTGATCCGCGCAACCTACAAGCACGTGATGGGCAACCCCCATCTGATGGAATTTGAAAGGGCTATCAGTGCAGAAAGCAAGTATGCAGAAGGATTTTTAAGCACAAGAGAACTGGTTCGTGCCATCGGACTGTCTGCCGAATACAAGAGACGATTCTTTGAAAGCAATGCGCCGTATCGATTCATTGAACTGAATTTCAAACATTTTCTCGGTAGAGCGCCTCAATCTCAGGCAGAAATCAGTGAACACACCAAGATCTTGGCAGAAGGTGGGTATGAGGCTGAAATCAGCAGCTATGTAGATAGTAGTGAATATCAAAATATTTATGGAGAGGATACTGTTCCTTATGCACGCATCCTTAGCGAAAATGGTCGAGCTCAGGTATCGTTCAACAGACATCTTAACTTGGCAGAAGGCTTCGCTGCAAGCGACACCGTACTGACCGGATCCAGCCTTGTGAGATCAGTTGCTACAAATAGTGTACCCAGTGGATGGAGCAAAACATCAACCAGAATTAATCGTACAGGTACTCAATCGGGATCGGCAGATCAAACAACGAAGCGATTCAGAATCACTGTATCTACTCAGTCGGCAAGAACTCGACAAAGAACAGCGGGCAACACATATCTTGTTTCTGGCAAAGATATGTCCAGCCAAATGAAATACATTCATGCGCGGGGTGGCACAATCACGTCAATTACAGAAGTGATGTAACTAATAAATCACTAATTAATAGGGGTCACAAATATGACCCCTATTTTTAGAATACATAACAAAAAACCAATGTCTCAAATCACAACTCTTTCGTCAAAAGCCAATGTAGACATCAGTCATTCATCTGATGTCATCAATCAAGCCTACAAGCAAGTCTTCGGCAATAAACACTTGATGGAGCTGGACAAGAATCCATCAATAGAAGCTCTGTTTATGAATGGTGACTTGTCCGTACAAGACCTTGTCACGGCAATGGCTCAATCCGATACCTACAAAAAATTATTTCTGGAAACGAATAACCCCTACAGGTTTGTTGAATTAAATTTCAAACATCTTTTAGGAAGGCCACCACATAATCAAGCTGAACTGATGAGTCATGTAAGGCTTCTTCAGGAAGAGGGATTTGAAGCAGAAATCACAAGCTATACATATTCTGACGAATACTATGCCGCCTTTGGCGTTGACAAAGTCCCTTATAATCGTGCCAACGAAAGCATGATTGGGGGGAAAACATTAAACTACGCAAGATCTAATGCATTAGATGCAGGTTTTGCTGGTTATGACAATGCGTCCAAGGATTCCAAGCTTCTGAAAAGTCTTTGTATGGATAGTGCGCCAGCAACGGTTGAACGAAAAGGTGTTGGCTTCTCCAATAAAATCACAATTTGTTGGACGTCAAATCGCCAGGTAGGTGCTAATCGTCGCGTTGAGCAGCGTTCAGTCATAGCTCAAACATCAATGTCCGCGACAATTAAAACGATCCTGTCCCAAGGCGGCAAAATCGTTTCCATTTCAAAAATTTAACTTTTACGCTTTAAAGCCTAGGAATTCTCACTATGTGAGATGATAACTAGACAATTAAAGCAAAATTCTAAAACTTTCAGATTATTAGTAATGCCAATCTATCGTTCAAGTCCAAAAAATCAAGACAATCAAACAGAATTTGAACAGTCTGTCTCGTCAACGCCAATGGCGGTTTCCCTGATGGTCGATTCTATGGTTAATATGATTCAGATAAACCGTACAAAGCTGGATGAGCGTAAAACCGATTTCAGATAATCAAACAATGACAATTGAGCAATTCATTGCTCAAAGCGAAGGATCCTGGAGATCAATGAGATCGGGTCATTCACTTGCATTTCAACAATTTGAAGAAGTGCTTAGTGAAATAACGATTGAAAAAATTGATAAAAATGAAGAAGGAGTTATTGAATTATACCAAAATTACAAAAAAAATGAGGTTGAAGTACATATCTTTATTCAACCATTTAAAATGAGCTGGTCTGCGGAGAGCGACTGGGAACCAGACGATCCTTCAGAAGTCTCTTCGGGAAATTGTATAATTATTCCACTTAAAAGAGATGATGAAAGTGGTTTGTTAATACGTAGCATAGGCTATGCCGAGTCACAGATAGCACAGTCAAACTATCAATTTACGAGCGATGGGACATTGGTCCTAAAAACACATTACGAACAATCAATCGCAGAAGAAAGGATATGGTTTGCAAGTGAAAACGTAAGATGTAGATCCTCCATTTTAAAAACCTCAGAAGGCAGTGGAATACTACAGACATCATTTGCTTCAGAAGTAAAAAGAATTAGCCTGTAGACAAAATGGAAACAACCCAGGAAATGGTGAATTTTGCGAAAATATTGGCTGGTTGTTATGATAATATCGGGCAGTCACAGGACAATCCAAAAGATTTTGCTCGCATACATATATATTTTAGGCCTCTTCCCTGGGAAATATTCAATGGTATAGGCTTTTATTCAGAACAAATTTATGAATTTGCTCCATGGGAACCCTATAGACAAGGAGTACATAGTCTTGAAATCTCAGATGACATCTTTATTGTTAACAACTACGGCTTTGATAATGCTCAACGCATTGCGGGGGCAGGTAAAAATCCGGATCTGCTCAAACATCTAAACAAAGATACTCTTACTCAAAGGTGTGGATGCTCAATGCACTTTCGAGAAAATTTGCCAGGTAATTATATTGGCAAAGTTGAGCCTGGTAAAAAATGTTTAGTTCCAAGAGATGGAAAAATAACTTATCTTGTTAGCGAAGTCGAAGTCAATAAACATCAATGGATAAGTCGAGACCGTGGTTACGATCCCAAAAATGATCAGCAAGTATGGGGCTCTGAGCATGGAAAACTAGTCTTCAAAAGAATTGCAAGCTACTCTGATCAAATAAAAGCAGAGCACTTTAACGAAGGAAAAATTGAAGAATGGAAGACAAACTAAAACAATTAAAAACATGGGTCAGGTCACAGCATCTCATATGCGTTGGTACAGACTTTATTTTTGAAACGGTAGATCAGACTCAATTAGATAAGTTTGAAGTGTGTATACAATCAATCGGAGGAAGAATTAGAAAAATAGAAGCCGTAGGTAACTGGCCAATGGGTCCAAGAAGATCATTTAAAATACTAAGAGCAACTTGTAGCGTACCAAGACCTGGAGGCGAAAATATAGTAACTTACTGGGCAAAAAAAGGGAGTCGACAAACTAGATATTCAGACATTAGCAGTTAAAGATTTAATCATCAAACCAACCCATCCACGTATCACCGGCAAAATCAGTATGCTTACTCCATTTTCTAAGTATAGCCGAAGAATCAAATTCATAACCTCTTGAAGCAGCTATTGAAATCACTTGATCTTGATTTAACGCAGATTTAATCTCGGTCTTTAGCTTATTATCGCTTAGAACAAGTGCAATAAATGCCTCGAGATTTGAGTCTTGAATAGAGGATGAATCGGCTGACATCAGAAAAAATTTCTTGTAATTATAACATAATTCAATCCTTGTTGTGGCGTTTGTGATCAAACACCAGGCATTAACATATTACGCCAGGGCTTTACTCTTCGAAAAGCCCATGTCCAATGATCAGCTGCAGTATTCGATACAACATCGAGATCTTCAGAACTCAATAAAGACAGATCATTATTGACAAAATCATTCCACTGAGATTGGGAAAAAATAAAGCCCTTGGATTCTGCAAAGTCGACAATGTCGTGATCAGTTTTACAAGCCTTCAGGCCAGTAGCAATACTGTGGTCATAAACGACAGCATTAACGAATTCAAGTAAATGAGAAGCCATCAAATCAACAAGATTCAATCCAAAGAGCGAAATTAACTTTGCTACAAATCATCTGCAGCACCAGCGGACCACCTGGACAACGTAAAAGGCGCCAAGGAATATTAGCCTCAAGAATGCCAGAATCGACAGTAATTTTTGGTGGACTTGTTGCCTGTTCTAAAGGTATTAATGCCATGCCAGTAATCGATGAATCAATTCCATCAACGAAGGACTTTAAACCCTCTGCATCATTAATTAGATTGAGATTATTTTGCAGGCTAGCATTATCAGTAATACGATCCACAAATAGCGATAAAGCTTTTTCGCGTTCAGGGGAAGCTGGCATAATCATATAAGCCTATCGAAACACTATAACAGAAACAAGGATTAACGAAAACTTCACGTAGACAGTGAACGCACCCCGGGAACAGACAAGACTGATGGGGGCGGCGTTCAATATAGTAAATTGTAAAACTTATAGAATCAACAGAATATCAATCCAGTAAGATATAAAAATTTAAAAGCGGCGGCCGAGCTTTCTCACAAAATGGCGGAACGTTTTGACAATCTGACTGAAGGTCTTACTGAAGAAAAGGCAATCAATTTGATTCTGGCAGACCCTAAAAAATTAGATCGCCCCATTGATAAATACATGGCTGCGACAAGACTAGGTGCAAGCAACACAGAAGAATCACTGCAAGTATTACTAGCTGCGACAGAGCTAAGCCCAGAAAATTTATACGACCGTATAACAAGACGCAAGGCTATTGATGCTTTGGGGAGAAGAAAAGACCCAAGAGCGAAGCCATATCTCATCAAAGTTCTATCCGGCGAAGATGAGGCAGCGGTAATCAATGCTATCGACGCAATAACAAAACTCGGCAAAGAACTTACAAAAGATGAGGAGAAACTTCTGATTAACACCTTAGAAGGTGAAGATATTCAAAAACGTGCTGCAATTCAGGCCCTATGCAAAATGAAAGTTACCAATGCGAAGCGGAAGATAGATTTACTAAGCAATGACACCAATCCGCTCGTATCGGGTGCAGCAAAGGCATATCTTGCAAAAGTATATGATCAGATCGAAAAACTTGATGACTTGATTCCGCAACTTAGTGACAAGACTGCAGGAAGAAGAAGATCTGCGGTCATTGATTTGGGCGATGCAGGTGATGTTCACCGAATCAAGGATATAGTTTATGCCCCTGTATCGATGTCTTTACGAGCCAGAAGTGCATTCAATTTAGTAGACCCATTGAAAACCGCAAATGTTGCAGCAGAGTATGAATCACTTATATGCGAACTTCTAAAAGATAATCCTGAGAAATTAAATTTAAGGCCTGAATGGATTTGCGACATCAATCCAGAGGACATCATCAACAATCTTCAGCACAGAGATGAAGCAAGACAATATGGTGGAGCACTGAGCCTAATGAGACTAGAAATACCAAAAAGACTGGAACTAATAGATGAAATAAAAGAAAAACTTTGGAGCGACTACGTAACCCATTATTACTTAACGTCCGTAGTTAGCCTTCAAAAAATAGAAAGCAGGGCTGAGATCATTCGTTTGGCGCTAGCAGAAACAATCCCTCAATACACAAAATCAAGAATTGCTGCTGCTTGGGGATGCCTCAACTTAGGGCTCACTGATCAAAAACCTTTACTTGAAGAATTGGCGGAAGAGGCCCCATGGATACCATTGAAATGGACTTGCAAACATGTTCTTAAGCAGATGTGACGGAAATCAAGATTGAGACAAAGGCCAATCCGTGAAAAAAGTTACTTCGTATGTCAACGAATGTGTACTGACTTTTCTTTTGTCAACTTGTGTGTCCTGACAAGCGAGTCTGAGAATCTGTCCAAACAAGCAAGGCTATTGTCATTCGTGATGCGGAATGCATCCCCCTCAAACACGTATTCCACAACTTATGCTCGACGCATTCTCCCGGGCTGCAGTGTCAGCTGACTCCAGCGGCTCTTTTATCGGTGGAGGTGAGCTTGCCTCACTGAAAGCCTTCATTGCTGATGGCAACAAGCGTTTGGACGCAGTTAACGCCATTTCTTCAAACGCCAGCTGCATCGTCTCTGACGCAGTTGCAGGCATTTGCTGCGAGAACACTGGTCTGACAGCCCCCAATGGTGGCGTATACACCAACCGCAAGATGGCTGCATGCCTGCGCGATGGTGAGATCGTTCTTCGTTACGTCTCCTACGCACTGCTGGCCGGCGATGCGTCCGTACTGCAGGATCGTTGCCTGAACGGACTTCGCGAAACCTACGCTGCCCTGGGCGTTCCCACAGGATCTGCCGCCCGCGCAGTGGCAATCATGAAGGCAGCTGCCAGTGCTCTGATCACTAACACCAACAGTGGTGCCAAGAAAATGGCCCTCACTTCTGGTGACTGCGCCAGCCTGTCTGGTGAAGCAGCTAGCTACTTCGACATGGTGGTCAGCGCTATTAGCTGAGTCACAGACTGAATCCTAGTAAATTTCAACATTTCACTTCTAAATCATGAAGTCTGTCATCACCACCGTTATCGGTGCAGCCGATAGCTCCTCACGTTTCCCTTCTGCCTCCGATATGGAGTCTGTGCAAGGTTCCATTCAGCGTGCTGCTGCACGTTTGGAAGCTGCTGAAAAGCTCGCTGGCAACTACGACGCCGTTGCTCAAGAAGCTGTCGATGCTGTTTACAGCCAGTACCCCAATGGTGCTACTGGGCGTCAGCCTCGTAAGTGTGCAACAGAAGGCAAGGAAAAGTGCAAGCGTGACTTCGTTCACTACCTGCGTCTGATCAACTACTGCCTGGTCACCGGTGGCACCGGCCCCCTGGACGAGCTGGCAATCAACGGTCAGAAGGAAGTATATAAGGCACTCAGCATCGATGCTGGTACCTATGTTGCTGGCTTCTCCCACATCCGCTCACGTGGTTGTGCCCCTCGCGACATGAGCGCACAGGCTCTGACTGCATACAACCAGCTTCTGGACTACGTCATCAACTCCCTGGGTTGATTCTCAGTTCCGTTGAAACTGATGTTTCTTAAGTGATAGAGGGGATGAGCTAAGGCTCATCCCTTTTTTTTAACGAATTTCAAGAAGCATCTATGGACGTATTTGCATTGTATCAACCAATGAAATCCTGATCGAAGATAGTAAAATCTTTGGTCAAATCAATTCGATCAACAAATGCAATTCCTCAGAGAACGCAATTATAGAAATAGATAATTGACCCATCAAAACTCTAATCCTGCGTCAAAACAGAAATTTTTTTCTCCGAATAAAGGCAATTAGCTACGCATTTGTGTACTGATGCTCATTCTGAGGGAAAGATATCTTGAACACCAACCTCCCACCTCATCATGCTCAGTACGCAAACCAGTCCTGCTGGAATGGCCTCAACAAACAAAACAAGGTCAGCTTCGTATTCAATAGCAAGCAAGGCAGGAAAAAATACAGTAGCAAGAACAGTTGCTGGATCGATTGCAGACTTCAAGCGAAGCACATGCTCGTCAATGGCTTTAGGCATTGGACCTAGGCTGCATAGTGAGTGTCCATTCGGTTCAGTTTTTGATGAATATCATCCCAGTGACTCAGCTGCACTGGAACGAACTATCAAGTCTGGGTATCGCCAAGTGTATGGTAACCAACCACCGACTGAATTAGAAAGATGCACATCCTTAGAAGCGCGATTAATGAATGGTGAAATTACAGTCCGTGATTTCGTGAATGGTCTTGCAAAATCTGAATTTTACAAGAAGCACTATTTTCATTCTGTCGCCCCTCAAAGGGGTATTGAATTAAATTTTAAACACTTGCTTGGTAGAGCACCACTGAATCAAGAAGAGATTCAGAACAGCATCAAGCTGCAAGCGGAAGAAGGATTTGAAGCTTTGATCGATAGTTTGACGGATTCTGCTGAGTATTCCGAAGTGTTTGGTTCATCAATAGTTCCCTATTGGAGAACAGGTGATTCTTATGCTGGCATGATGACCTCTTCATTTAACATGATGAGAGAGTTGGGCAGCACAAAGGTGGCTGTCAGCGACAGTGCACAGGGTGCAAGAAGTAGAACAACAAATCCACTAGCAACAGCAGCAATATCAATG
>QCTG01000037.1 GCA_003211235.1 Synechococcus sp. AG-673-B04 | reverse complement strand
GGAGTGCTGCCTGATTCCCGGGCGGTTCTGGTGCCCTGTCTCAGCCGGCCGGATGTGCACGACTTTGCACCGGGGGATCGGGCCGACCCGCGCTACGGAGCGCTGTTCCGGGAAGCCATGGCGGTCGGAGTGGAAATTCTGCCCTGCTGTTTTGGTTTCAATAAGAACAAAATCAGCTGGCAAGGGCTCCGGCCACTGGCAAAGATTTGATTTTGGTATCCAAACGAACACTTGAGCTGCACACTGGAGGCCAGGGTTGTTGTGTCGGTCGTTGTGCACTTTGTGCACAAGACCTAAACAGCAGTTCTGCTCTCTCATTCATGACAACTGCATACCAAGCCTCGAAAAATCGGCGTAAAACCCTTCAGGAGGCCAGCCTTTTGGAAGGCCCCATGATGCTGATGAAGAGCATCAGGGGATTCAGCTCGAATCGCGCCATGACCTGGATGGCATGTGCGCCCCTGGCTCTGATGGGGTTGGGGATCTTCACCCTCTCAGCCAAGGCCGAAGAGCTTCCTGAGCTCTCAGCAGCTTTTCTTGCCAACAACCTCTGGTTGCTGGTGGCGACGATTCTGGTGATCTTCATGAACGCCGGCTTCGCCATGGTTGAAGCAGGCATGTGTCGCCAGAAGAATGCAGTCAACATCCTTGCCAAAAACCTCTTCGTTTTCGCCCTGGCGGTGACGGCCTACTGGTTCGTGGGCTACTCGTTCATGTACGGCGATTCCGTCATCGACGGCTGGCTGTATTTCGCAGGCTTCTTCTTCGATCCAACCGTCACCGCTGAGACCATCAGCGATGCCGGCCTGGTTCCCACCGTTGATTTCCTGTTCCAGTCGGCCTTCGCCGGAACAGCAGCCACGATCGTTTCCGGCCTTGTGGCGGAGCGCATCAAGTTTGGTGAGTTCGTGATCTTCGCGCTCGTCCTCACTGCCTTCATTTATCCGGTTGCTGGCAGCTGGGAATGGAACGGCGGCTGGCTCAACAGTGTTGGCAGCGTCGAATTCATCGACTTTGCTGGTTCCTCGATCGTGCACTCCGTCGGTGCTTGGGCCGGTCTCGTCGGTGCAGCCTTGCTTGGACCCCGCATCGGAAAATATGTCGGCGGCAAGGTTCAGGCCATTCCTGGCCACAACATGTCCATAGCCACCCTCGGCGCTTTGATCCTCTGGATCGGCTGGTACGGCTTCAACCCAGGCTCCCAGCTGGCCATGGACCAGTGGGTTCCCTACGTGGCCGTCACCACGACCCTCGGCGCAGCTGGTGGTGCCATCGCTGCCACGGTGATCTCCACAATCACCTCCAAAAAGCCTGACCTCACCATGATCATCAACGGCATCCTGGCCGGCCTGGTGAGCGTGACTGCCGGTTGCGGCAACCTCACCCTGATGGGCTCCTGGGTAGCCGGTGCGGTCGGCGGCATCATCGTCGTCTTCTCCGTCGCTGCACTCGATGCCGCAGGCATCGATGATCCAGTCGGAGCGTTCTCCGTTCACGGTGTGTGCGGCGTTTGGGGCACGATCGTGATCGGTCTCTGGGGCTACGACGTCCAGGGCGACGGCTCCGGCCTCGGCCTTCTGGTAGGAGGTGGCATTGAGCAGCTAGGTATCCAGGCCCTGGGTGCTGCTGCCTATGCCATCTGGACTGTGGTGACCTGCTTCATCGCCTGGCAGATCATCGGAGCCTTATTCGGTGGCATTCGCGTTACTGAGCAGGAAGAAACCGAAGGTCTCGACATCGGCGAACACGGAATGGAGGCCTACGCAGGCTTCTCGACCACAAACAACTGATCCCTTCAGGGTTCGGTTTTCAGCCCGGCCATCCGGCCGGGCTTTTTAATTGCTTGGTCCACAAGCCAGACCCCATAGAGTCAAAGCAATCCTGCTCTCCCAATGGACACCCACGCCTTCAAGCGCTCCCTTCACAATTCAGAGCGCTACAACCGGCGAGGCTTCGGGCGTGCCGAAGAAGTGGCCGAAAGCCTTGAGCAGGCCTATCAAAGTGGCCTGATCGGCACAATCCGCGAAAACAACTACAAACTCAGCCACGGTCGGCTGAATATTCGATTGGCAGAAGCGTTCGGCTTTTGCTGGGGCGTGGAACGAGCCGTTGCAATGGCATACGAAACCCGGAAGCACTACCCGGAAGAAAGGTTGTGGATCACCAATGAAATCATTCACAACCCCTCGGTGAACAATCATCTGCGCGAGATGAACGTTCAGTTCATCCCCGTGGAACAGGGCGTCAAGGATTTTTCAGGCATCAACAACGGTGATGTAGTCATCCTTCCGGCTTTCGGAGCAACGGTGCAGGAAATGAAGCTGCTTAACGAACGGGGTTGCCACATCGTTGACACAACCTGCCCCTGGGTGTCCAAGGTATGGAACACCGTCGAGAAGCACAAGAAGCAGATCGTCACTTCGATCATTCACGGCAAGGTGAAGCATGAGGAAACGCTCGCCACAAGTTCTTTTGCAGGCACCTATTTAGTGGTGCTTGACCTTAAGGAAGCCCAGATCGTGGCGGATTACATCCTTGGGAAAGGTGATCGTGACGACTTCATGCAGCGCTTTGCCAAAGCCTGCTCAGTGGGATTCGACCCTGATGAAGATCTGGTCCGCCTCGGAGTCGCCAATCAGACCACCATGCTCAAAAGCGAAACCGAAGAAATCGGGCGACTGTTTGAACGCACGATGCTTCAGAAATATGGACCCGTGGAGCTGAACGATCATTTCCTTGCTTTCAACACCATCTGTGATGCAACGCAGGAACGTCAGGACGCCATGTTCTCGTTGGTGGATGAGCCCTTGGATCTGATGGTTGTGATCGGGGGATTCAACTCCTCTAACACCACACACCTCCAGGAGATCGCAATCACCCGAGGCATCCGCTCCTTCCACATCGACACCCCCGATCGGATCGATGCGAGCACCAATACGGTGGAACACATGCCTCTGAGTGAAGCGTTGCGAACCGACGAACAATTTCTGCCCTCAGGACCAGTGAATGTGGGAATCACATCAGGAGCCTCCACCCCAGACCGAGTTGTCGAGGAGGTCATTGGAAAACTGATTCAATTGAGCGAAAAGTGAGAGCTGAAGACCTTGACATTGATGCACCTCTAGCGGTCCGAAACCAGCTTTTCTCCAGTCGTGATCCATACGTCGCGCCCAAACATCGAAAGCCTGTGACACGCCGCAGGACATCAAGTATTCCAGTACATCAGCAGATTTTCCGACTCGATGGAAATGCGTTTGCCTGCAGAAACGGTTGGTCATCATCTCGATCACCATCAGCTGTGGTTTCAACGCTGCGCAGCACCCATGACTGCCCGCGCAATGGACGATCAGAACTATGTCCTGACACTCAGCCAATTCGGAAACTTTGGCTTCGAAATTGAACCAACCACTGCCCTGAAACTGCTGCCGAAAAAAATATTTATAGGATCAAAACCATAAAGTTGATCCCACATTCGATCGATCCGCACAGCCATTACGACGTCGATTTTGAAGTCACGATACGCCTGTAGCCCGGCAACTCAAACCAGTCAGTCAACACAAGCGTGCAGTGGGATCTTGACCTAAGCGTGTGGGTGCACTTGCCGAAGGTGATAACCTGCTCCGCCAGATTGCGCGTCAGATCTATCGCCGCCTTATCTGGAAAGTTAAAGAGTATTTTCACGCGTGTAAAGGCTTGAAATACCCGAAAAGGATTAGGGCTGCTTTTAGCTTAATCCTCTACCACACCAGACTTTCAGGCCTGTGGAATACCACGACTCCTGGCAGTTTCTAACTGACGTTGCCTGAGGTCAATCAAGTGTTCAAAATCAACCCAGTGAATGCAATCAACAGGGCACGTATCGATTGCTTCCTGTATTCTTTCGATTGAGTCTCCGTCCTGACGAATGGCACGACAACGACCCGTCTCAGCAATCATTAAAAAGGTATTGGAAGCCACATGCGCGCAATAACGGCAGCCGATGCAATCTGTTTCTTCAACCCATACAGCCTTCTGACGCAACTCGCCTCCTAAGACGGGCTCATCGCCGGTCTGCAGTGACTCATTGAGAGTTAAAGGTGTTGAAAAAGCATGAACAACACCTAATTCATCTTGAAAGGATCCATCATCCACGGCTCAAAACGAATCAGCGAATCGTGAACATCGCGTTAACGACAGAAAGAACGACCACAACAGAGGTTGAAGCTGCTATCACCAAGAATGCCAACCAAAACTTGAGGATTCGGCCCTCTGGCTTCTCATAAATCAACCTTGAAACTGTCAGAGGATTGGATATTTTATTGAACTCAACCACAGACATCATCAAACTTTCACTGATCAAACGATCACGCCATTCCTCTCCATATCGGGGCAAGCGCTGATAAATCGGCATTTCACCGATCGGACGCCCCGGGATCTTTCGGCTGACCTGCTCTGGCACCGAGTCATAACCAAAGCGATTCATGTATTCAGGGCTATCAAGAATATCGTCCACAAATCCAACAAAACCCTTTTCAGCAATCACCACTGCCCAAGATCTTTTTTCATCGTCACCGAACACTGGACGACCGAGGACACGACCAACAACCTGCTCAACAAGACGATAATTAGAACTACAGGCTACATAGCCCCTGTAAAATCGGTCAGACAGCAACAGCCCCCGTACAAAATCACGAATCGTGATACTCCCATCTTTGTATTGAGACTCGAGAAATATTTCTCTGTCGCAAGACATGGAGTGAAAAAAGATTTGGCGATAGCATTTATCAATCACTTCGGCGGCCGCTTCAGTGGACTGGTCTAGGCGAATATCCGGAAAAGAATCTGACAGCCGCTTAACTCTCGCGCTCTGGGTTACAAGCCTGAAAGGGAGCTGATTTCCAACCGAACTCTTAACCACAGGACTATTTAATCTTAAGATGCTAATTATGAACCAAGCGAAAAATACAAGCGATCCAAATCACGCCAACACGCGAATCAAGAGAGGAAGGCCGGCGGCATTAAAGCAGGCACAAGAACGGCATTTTATACTTTAAATTGCATTAAATAGTTCATCCGCGGATTAGTCGCGATGTCCCGTATGAACTTGAAGAAGGACGGCCAGGCTTTGGTGATAAAATTGCACTAGGAAAAAGATCCAAATGGCACTGAGCGGATTCGAAATCGCGATGGGGGGAGTTAGCTCGATCCCCATTCTTGGAGGCCTGATTTTCCTGGGCTTTAAGGCCTTTGGCGAAAAAAATCTCGATGCTTCCAAGTTAAAGTCCAAAAAACCCGCCGCTGCTGCAAAGAAACCCGCTCCTTCGGCTAAAAAAGATTCCGACGCCGCTGCTGCAAAGAAACCCGCTCCTGAAGCTAAAAAAGATCCCGCCGCTGCTGAAAAGAAACCCGCTCCTGAAGCTAAGAAAGATCCCGAATAATCAGAGAAATAGCATGTTATTAAAGTCGCAAAAGATAAAATTTCGAGACTTTATTGATTGGACAAGTAAAATCAAAAAATTATTAGTGTTGATGTAATTTTATACACTTAAATAGCGTCAAATTAGCCGCCAAGACTCACTTGATATAACTTTCCGATAAATTCGTTGGAGTAAATAAACCAAGCAACGATGGCGCCCAGACTTCCTCCCAGCCAGAAAAAAGTCTGGAATTGTGTCCAACTCTCGGAATTAAACAACTCCTTGGGAGGGTTGGGTACAGTTGGATTTGCGGGAGGCTGATAAAATTTACCTCCAGCTTGGCCATAAAGGAAAAACAATGTAGTGAGTATGGTTACACCGCCAATGGTTGAAAACAAACCAATGGTCGTTGAAAATTCAGTGTTACGCATCGGCCCAAGAACTGTAAATGGTCCGTACAAAACAAAACCAAATGCTGAACCCAGCTGAAGCCCCCTAGTCTTGATCGATAGACCTTGCCGGTACATCGGCAGCAGATTAATGATTGATCGAACTGCGATATTGCTATTAACTGGTGTGATTAAATCCCCAGCACAAGGATCTTGAAAAGGCCTGACTGTCGACAATGGCTTGGAATTTTCGTTCATTGCTTACAAAAGCCGTATCTAATTATGAGCAAAAAGAAATAAACATCAAAAGCAAAAAATACAAAGGGATAGACAATAAGAACCTGCAAGCGGATCCTATGACACACAAAGGGGTGGGCTGATTTGAGTAATTGAGCTTATGGCGAAGCTTAACTTGCAATGCTTTGACAGATACGTACAAAAATCCATCAACCATGACTGAACCTGCTTGCCCAATGCCAACACCTGAGCGTCAGCCAGTCTGCCCAATGCCAACACCTAAATCACTGAACATTTAATCTCATTATTAACGACTCACTAAGCTACTTAAAGGCCAGAAGAAAAGTGACAAACACACCCTGGACCCTTACCAAAAGGAGCTGAATGAAGTAATGCCTGGCTCACGTAGTGCTTCGAGTCTGCAATTGCATCTGACCATGTAGCTCCACGAGCCAACAAGGCGGTAATGGCTGCACTAAGAGTGCAGCCCGTACCGTGTGTATGCGGCGTAGGGACGAATTGGCTGACATGCCATGTGCCAACACCCTGACTTGTTAAAAAATAATCTTGGCCAGCAATTGCCTGCAATCCACCACCTTTAACAAGAACGGCTTCAACACCATAATCAAGGAGTTTAGAAGCAACTTGCTCGACATCCGCTGGTGTTGATATTGAACAATCTGTCAACAAACTGGCTTCATAAATATTGGGAGTAATTAATGATGCCAAAGGAAACAACGATTTCTTGTAGCATGATATGGCTTCTTCACCCAACAAGATAGATCCAGCCCTGGAAACCATAACAGGATCAATGATTTTAAACCCAGGAAAATCTACCAAAAAACCAACAATTTCATCGATAATTTCAGCTGAAAACAACATTCCTGTCTTGATAGCTTTCACAGAAAGGTCGCTGAGCACAGCCCTCATTTGATGACGAATCAAGTCGCAACTGATAGCTTCCACATGGGAAACACCTTGACTATTTTGAGCTGTAACACATGTAATGACAGAGGCACCATGAATACCAAGACGATTGAATGTCTTCAAATCAGCCTGAATCCCAGCTCCGCCTGAGGAATCACTACCACCAATCGTTAAAACAGATTCAAATATTTTATGCCATTCAGTCATGTATCTGCCGACTGATTGTCCGGCATTAATTCATTTACATTGGGCATTGGGTCCGGTTCCCCATCAGCTATTGCTCGCGCACGTTTATAAAACCAGCTCTCGGTCGTTCCAGCTGTCTCCATGGCTTCTGCAATTTTCAACCAATTGGTTTGTTCAATTTGATCCACTGTGCCGCTTCCTTTAGACGCTTATACACCTTAACAGTTTCCTCGAAATGTTTGTGATCACCACTGCGACGCTTGAGCAATACTGAACTACAAACGCAAACGCATATAGGCGATGCCACTCCACGTACTAAAATCATCATGATGGAGCTACAAGCGATGTCCAGCTGGCACGATCAACTTCTGAAGATAGGATTTCAGAAAGTCAAATCCGCTGACGGGTCTGTTCGTTACTGCTATGAAGCTGAGAATCGTCGGACATCGTTCTGGACACAGATCACCGTTAAACAGGTTGGTCGGCCGACTCCCGACTCGTGGCAGATAACCTACGCCCGATCTGAAATTCAAGTTGGGTTGTGGAAAATACATTCTGTCGTCAACGCAGTTGATGTTGTTGTTCACAACAATTCTCAAAAAATGGTAGAAGACATTGGCGAAAAAATCAAAATTAAGCCGGGTTTCCTACAACGAATAAGCAGTTAAAACCTATGCCTGGCATTCAAAATCGCCTTACAAGCGACCTCTCCAGCTTGATTTGGCACACAGAACGAATTATTCTTCGGGAAGCAGGGTGTGCCAATGAAATTGGTGAAGTCGACTGGAAGAAAGCAAAAGTATTAGAACACAATCCTTTCGCAAACAAAAGCAAATGCTCAACATTAGCAATCTACAAAATCTTAAATCTAAGTAGTATCAGAGTGTTTAGGATCAAAAAACAAGATAATACATGGCATTGGTTTCTTGTTGATGATATGAGATACAAACGATACCTAGAAGCTCAAGGCAAGAGAATGGTCGATTTTATTTTCTGCCCAACAAAGCGTCAATTCAAAATGACGTGGAAAGAGGCGCCAACTGACATCATTAAAAAGTTGCCGATTGGCCAAGAGTTTGATACATGCGAAGAGATTAAATCTCCAATTAGCTCAGATCACTATGACCAAGAAGCTCAAGATTTTGAATCTAAATTAATCACTAATAAGAAAAAGTGGCAAGAGCATTTGCGTAAAAATTCAGCTAATTATATCCGATAAGCGCACAGGACTATAAGGCGAATCCACGTGATGAATTGACAGGTGGCATAATATAGTCAAATTCAAAACCTCATGACTGAAAGCGTTAACCCAAAAATCACAAGTGCTGGCTTGCTGGTTTTAAGACTGTTTGCATCAACACTGATGATTCACCATGGCATTGAAAAGCTTTCTGATGTTGAGGGTTTCACAACTTATATCGTTGATCAATACTTTGCCTTCTTGCCTCTTAACCACGCTCTATGGACCACGGCAGCCGCTTACACCCAAATTATTGGGTCAATTTGCCTTTTAGCTGGGCTCATAACACGAGCTTCGGCGATCGGTTTGGCTTCAACAATGGTTTTTGCATTGGCATTTCATGGTCTTGATACCGGTTTACAGGGAGCACCATTTGGCATCGTTGATGCACACAATTATGAATACGAGACTTCAGCGCTGTACTTGGCAATTTTTGCAGTCTTGACAATATGGGGAAGCGGATCGTTCAGTATTTCTGCATTATTCAAATCATTTCTACCTGAAAAAATTCAACCATGGGCATGAAAATGTTTCATAAAAAACTCATGAATTCACTTGAAATATTAAGATGCAATGTTTAAAATCATCAAGGAAAGGCTTACCTTTTTAATGGACAAGCTTAGGCGTAAAGTTGCTTACGTACCAGCAGTTTCTGATACCGTTAAATCATTGCAGGATGTGGGTCTCGATTTAACGGAGGATCAGAGTGGAGAGACCTAAACTTAATAAATTCCAATTCGAAATTGCAGTTGAGAACGCAGGCTTGACGGAACTTGAAACAGATATCCTCGAATACATACGTTATAATGGTATTTTTGACGAATTATCTTTACGAAAGGCTTTATCACTGCCTTCAAAGCCTCCAGCATTATATCGACTAAATAAAATCTGCGAGAAGGTTGCAATTCATTTGCCAGCAGTTTCGAACGAACTATTTAAATGGTCTAAACAACAAAACCCGGACAATATCGCATGGAAAGGAAATCTTGTTTGCAGTATTGGATTTAATTGTGACGGAGATAGACTAGAGCCTGAATCAGGAACTGTTTTATACCATACGTTTATCATTCACAAAGAATTATTCAATGGTTTTGGCGATAATAATTGAAAGAAGCAACCTAATTTAATGAAATCAGGCATATATCGACGGACACATGGCCAATCATTCGACCTCCTGCAGATTGGAAAGACCTGTAGAGTTCTTCCATCGCATCACAGAAATATTTGCTGAAAGCCGCAGAATCACCCAAGCCAACAATGGCAATTGGCTTATCTTTTAACGCAAGTTGAGATATATTGTCGATATGTTCGTCCCAAGTTGTTCCGGATCTCTTTAAATCAGATCCTGTATTCCAAGTTGGCGTGCAACAAATTAATGCCTCAGCTTCTTCTAACTCTTTTGTGAAATCAATTCTATCCAAATCTTTTAATTCTGAGTCTGGCAATAATGTATTTAATCGTTCAGCTATATCTTCTGTATGACCAGTTGCCGATGCGTAAACGATAGTAAAACGCATGACTCCATGCAAAATTTCTTTTATTTTGGACGTTTTTGGGCTGAGCTACGGCACTTATGTGACTTCACGGTGTTATACAAGCTACTAATATATCTGCTCTTCCACCCCAGCTTCGATATTGAGATCAGATGTGGGAAAACAGACGCATAACAGGGCAAACCCTGCAGCCAATTGATCGTCGTCCAAAAAGCTTTGATCGTGCTGGTCAACGCTCCCCTGATTTATTTTTCCTACGCAAGTCGAACAGGCACCTGCACGACATGAAAATGGTAGTTCGATTTCATGTCGATCTGCGGCCTCTAAAATATATTCGTTGTCAGCACATTCAAATTCATAGAGGTTGTCATTATAAGTTACAGAAATTTGATAGTTACTCATTGATCGAAAAACTATAAATAGATTCTCTAAAAGATAGATTTCCAGACTTTATTGCGGGTTAAATATTTTGCCCAAAAATAAATTGTCAAAATAATTGTAGCCATAAATCCCATTCCAGTTCCCCATTCAAGAGTCTGCTCAACTCCAAGAAAGTCGACGCAATGAAAAAATGCACCGCACATGAAAAATGAAAATCCCAAACCTCTGAATGTTTTGGACAAATTGTTGTTAGAATCAAGCATTTTCAGATTTGTTAAAAAGGCGTCGAACTACAGTGAACCAAGCCATTATAATAACTGTTGAAGCTGGTATAACAGCTACAAAAACACTGAGTTGATCCTCAGTGCTTATTAGTATTTGAAACAAGGCACTCGTCATTATCATTATAAACGAAATACTTATAAAAGCCTTGGAAGATATTAAACTTGTCATCGATTTTGCTAAAGCAATCTTTTGCTCCTGCATTTGAATCAAATTGATCGAACTATCAAATGATGGCAAATTATAAGCCTCTGCAGGTGTCAAATAATCCCTTGTGACGTGACAAAATGATGTCACTCTGTATCGCCTATTGACCGATGCTTTGTGACAATTTGGTATTTGATCCTAGTTTGATTTCTTTTTTTTACTAACGCAACGCGACATTGTTTACAGCATGCTAGTTGTCTTGGACTACTTGCATAAAATACTTGCTTACAGATCACACATGCTTTCGAAGTCACTATAAATTAGTTGTTCATTAAAGCAATCCGATCCCAGTAAAAAGTCCGCGACTGAGCACCGTCAAAATAGCAATTGAGGTGATAGCGATCAAACTTCCATTGACTATTGGAAAAATTAATGGGCTTTTCCCAACTTTGACATCTTCTTTCTGTTTTTCGTTTGACTCTGCCCCATCCCAATAGCCGAACACAAATGCCTTCTTGGGAGACAAGACATCCAAAGAAGTGACGGACTGATATCCATATTTTTCAATTGCTGTTTGTTGATTTTTTATTTTTCGGCTTTCTTGATCAAAAATATTAACTACCCAGTCTGCATGTGTCTTAATTCCGATAATAATCCATGCTATTGCTGTAAGCCCTAGGATGACGTTTAGAACAAGCATCTATAATCTAAAAAGTTATTATCCTAGCTCTTGGCTTATTGAATATAGCCAATGAGCGGGCTTGGTTTCGCATTTTATACAAAATGGCTGTTATTTTCTTGGTACTGCCTTCATTTTGATCAGCTCTGATGGGCTGTCAATCTCTTGATTCATCCCATGGTTTTCACTCCCCAAGCTCGATGATCCTTTCAGAAGTATTCGGCTCAGCGGCAGCGCTGCTCTCGACAGGGGCCTTCATTCCACAGGTTCTCAAAACCTGGCAATCCAAGAAGGCCGAAGATGTCTCCTATGTTCTTTTGGTTGCCTTCTGTAGTGGTTGCTTTTGCTGGATCATATATGGGTATATGATGAAAGCCTATGCGGTGTTAATTGCTAATTTAATTACGTTTACTTTGAATCTTTTAATTCTCGCAATGAAGTTTGTTTTTGAAAGGATAATTAGAGAAGAAACACTTTGAGATTAGACTTGGGACGATATTTTTGTGTGTGTGTTGCAGTATCATTTGTGTAACTTTTGCGCTAGTTTTAACAGACTTGCTTGTGTAGCACGTTGACTTGATTTTTAAATTTCTGCTTTGGTAGAAATAATTTGAGTGATGACGCCTTGACTGAACCAAAGTTGCCTAGAAG
>QCTG01000036.1 GCA_003211235.1 Synechococcus sp. AG-673-B04 | reverse complement strand
TGATGGCAACGGCCCCCTCTGGCTCGAGGGGACCGCCGATGGAAGGCAGTTCCGGCAGGTCCCAAACCCCTGCGCGTCGACGCAGCAGACGACGGAGTGAATCGGGAAGAGCTTTGCCGCGTCCGTGGGCCGGCAGGAAAAGGGTCCGACCGACCGGACGGTGCAGCAACCGCAGCAGAACCATGAGTTGAATGTATATAAGTGCCGCCCATTAGGCAAAGACGGGGTCTGGACTTGATCTTCCAAAGTTATTAACTAACTATTTTAGGTAATGACTTTGCTTGGAATGGCTTTCCTATCCGTTTGTGCATGTATGAACAGCTCATGCGGGTATCGTCACAGCAGCATGAGTGATGGGACTTGGATTTGATTCACGCATATGAATTGAGAGACTTTTGTCGGCAAAGTTGCTTGACCGCCAGAACTCGTTGATACTGAGCTACTAGCATTTTCTGTAAATTTGGTTTATTGCTCAATTTTCGTTTGTTAATCAAAAAATTGATGGCTTCATATCGCATCGTTTTCTTGTCTTCTATTGCTAGGTTTTTTTAATTATCGTTTTGAAAGGCTTGTCAGCTTTTGCTGGCGCATGTGTTCGTGATTATGAAAAATAGAGTTGTGAGGTTTGGCGCTTGGGCTGATCTAGGCAGTCAAGTGGTTTCATGGACGAAATATACTTTAAAATAAATGTCCTGTATTAATGTTTTAGGGCAATAGATAAAGAACAAAAGTCAATTACATAGCTTATGCTTTTACTTTGTTGTTGCCTACATGGTCGGCTAAGAGATTCCGTCAAGGTTGACCGATGGGCTGGATTGGCTCTTGGTCGATAATGGTTGAAATTTTGGAGTGGATTTTTGTGGATGTAGCGCTTTAATATGGCTGTCAATACCGTGGAGATTTAGTCGACTCCCAACGATGTAAAATTCACCAGCAATTATGGAGCATTTTATTAAGATTATTCCAGATGCATTGGATCATCATTTATGCGACTCGTTGATCCAGAAATTTGAAAGTAGTAGTAACTGTCATGAGGGATTTGTGGGTGGGGGAGTTGACGTTAGCAAGAAAAGGAGTCGTGATCTTTCGATCAGCAGGGAAAAAGATTTTCAGACAGAGCTCGAGCAAATAGTCAAGATTACAACGAGATATTTGCTCCAATATTTTGATAGTTATTACTTCGCATTGATTGGACCGCTTGGTATAAAAATCATGGATCAAAAGTCTGGAAAGTTGGCCAATGTAACTGAGCATAATTACACTGAGATTGCCAGGCCTGCGTTGAATCAACTCATTGCTCGATTCTTTCGTCTTGGTGAAATCAATATGCAGCATTATGAAGTTAATTCTGGTGGTTATCCTTACTGGCATTCTGAGGCTTACCCGGATCCACCTCATAACGAAGCGTTGCATCGAATGCTTCTGTTTATGTACTATCTCAATGACGTAGAAGAGGGCGGTGAAACCGACTTCTTTTACCAAAAAATTTCAATCAAGCCGCAAAAAGGCACCATGGTGATTGCACCTGCATACTTTACGCATACGCATCGCGGAAATGTTCCAAAATCCAGCGATAAATATATCATTACTTCTTGGGTGCTGTTTAAGCGTGGCGAGGAGTTGTTTGTGAAATAGCTTGCAAAAACGCTGGTGTGAGAAACATGTTGACCTACTGCAAGCAGCAGGGAGTCACGGTTGATCCGTCAGTAGGTAAATCCACGCTGGCCCTTATTGAAACCATGAAGTCAGTCTCTCTACAAGATATTGATGACGGCCCCAATTACCGATGGTGATCTAGGGCTGAGTTGATTCTTTTACGGTTATCACTCCAGCGGTCTCTTAATTATTGGTTTATACCAATGGCATGGAAATGGAGTGAAGGATGCTTCCTGAATTTGTACTCATTGCCATCCTGTGGCTAGCCATCGTTTGTGCAATGGCCTTTTTTAATGAAGGGCTAAAGCTTCTCCAGAACAATAACTAGCAACCATTATTAATGCTTCCTTTTGTACTCGTGTTCGCCTGGGTTTTCTCATTCATTGTCATCATAAAAGAAAAGCCCTTCGACTTTTAACGGCCAGCGAACTGGCAAGCTGCGTGTAGTGCCGTTAAATCAGCCCTCCGCCACCCCTGAAGGTATGTCTTCGGAGGCCTGCTAATGGGCTTCCAGATCCTCTTTGACGATGGAAGGGTTGCCCGGTTTCCCTGACCCTCAGATCAGAGGCCGAGGAACATCGCCGGAATTCGGTCCAGCATGTGGAGTCCCATCATCTGAAACACGACGTTCACGAGCATTCCCAGCAGATGAAGGGCGCCCACTAGGGCCAAACCTCTCCAGAGCTTCTCAAACGCAGCTGGGGGTTGATTAGCAGACCAGGTACCTGAATCGTTTGCCATGGGAGGTGAGTGCCAAGCAATCCAAGAATCAACCGGCAATCATTTTTTACATGTATTCGTTGTCACAATCGGCAGATAGTTGTCATCACTGTCTTACCCAGACTGATCTCACCTACAGACGTCCTGAGGACCTCCTAGCCCTGCTTAAAGCTCCGTGCTCTCGGTGTGGACGGCCCCAGCAGGTTCATTCGCAAATTCAAGGTCTTCCCAATTAAGCCCAATCCATTCAAGACCCTCCTCTATTTCTTTTTTGAGTAAGGCAGCCTCTTCGTGAGCGTCTTCTCCGAGTAAGCCCAAATACTTCTGATACTCAGTTAGCCAGGCAATAAGACTCGGCGTGCTATTCGTCATGCGTTAAACATAGGACTGGGAGAGATTCAGGTTTGTTGAAAAGCACACCGACTCTCTAGCCTTGCTTAAAGCTTTGTTTATAAGGCGTGGGAGGCCTCAAATGGCTACTGATGAGTTAACCGCTCTGAGGCTCCTTGCAACCCCTGTAGTATCTCCGTCTGGAGCAGCTTTAAGGCGCTCACAGAGCCTCCTAGTGCTGTCTGAGGGCCTTTCTGGGTCAATGCGACCGGCTCAGCGTGGGCGCTCGTTAACGAGTTTGAGAGGCAAACAGTGTTATTTGATACTTCAGCTGCTGTTCGGCGATGGCCAAAGTTAACTCAATTTATGGATTAGTCCAATGGATCTCAAACGCAACAGCTGCCAAGACTTAAACACTCAGCTTGCTGTCTACAGGGAGTTTCACAACACCAATGCAGAAGCTGCTGTCTTGCGCCAGATGGCCATGGAGCACTGCCCCATTCAAAAACGTGGCTAATCGCTTAACTGTCCAAACCCTTGGGGCTGTCTGAAGGCGTTCTAAGGGCTTGGAGCCGGTCCATATCCCCAGTAAAATGGGATAATTCTTTTAAACCCAATACGTAAGCGCTGCAGCTGGAGTTCCCCCGTGTACCCCCTCCCTGCTGAATCGGCGAAGGGCCCCCCAGGGGGTTCAAGAGAGAGCCAGGGGGGTGGGTAGGGGCCTCGATCGGCTGCCCTATGCCATCGCTTGCCCCAGATCGCCTGGAAATACTTGGGAAGTAACTATTTTATGAAGAAAATTACCAACCTGATCAGGCTAGCAGCAGGGGGCCCAGGTCAGGCCGAGGGAATACCAAGACACACCTCCCCTTCATTCCTCCACACCCATCTGTGCGCGCCTCCTTTTAGCCCTAAGGAGTTGCACGTATCAGCTCTGTAAGGCCTATTTCACGCCTTCCCTGGTATGTCGCATCTGATGCTGACGGCTAGCTCAAATAGCACAAATATACTTCTGCCTCCGTCTTGAAGCACATTTCACGCCGCCAGCGTGAGTCGTCATCACGTCTTTCGATGCAAAACACAGTATTGATCATCGTGTGTCTTCATCAAAGACACAACTCTGGCATCGGTGGGTGAATATGCTGAACAGCTTCGGGATCATCAACCCCTTTGTCTTCAACCAAGCAAATACGATCCTTGAGACCATGAGCGGCAGCTTGGACAACGAACCCTCCCAAGCAACTACCGAAGGTGGCATCCAATGGTTTAGCTTGCGTTAATTTTGGAATTTCTTCCACTACGGAACCGTTGTATCAAGAGCCACAAACAGATAAGTCATTTAAATTGTTTGCTTAAATTCGCCCATTCGTCGATGGCTCCTGCCGAACTCTCTTCAATGAAATGGGAGTGCGATGGTGAGCTGTCGAGCCAAGACACCTGGAATTTGGTGAAAAGGCTGACAAAGATCGAAGATCAGCGAAAAGCATCAGACTTGCTACATCTTTCTTCCAAGCATTCACACGCCAAGAGGCGTTGAAGTGTCCATAAAATAACTGGCCACTTTAGATAAATATTGTTCAAATGATTATTCAAAGATATCATCGTTAGCGGGCAAATTCCTAACCATGAATGATTACCACAAACTATATATCAACATTAAAGCCTGTGTGCCCAGCTGATGACTCAGCTTTGCGAATGAAAAGCCGTTGAGCATTGAACCAGAATCAAACTGACCCCTATGCATCGCGCTGTCATGAGCTATAAATCGGTTATCCCCATCATCTGACCTGTCCAAGCGACAGGTTTTTTTATGACCAGGCACGATGAGGGTTCGTGTGCAACCAATTCTTGATGCAGATCAAACAATCATCGTCTCAAAATCGAAAAAAGTAGGCATAGACATCACAGTATTTACACTTAACGCAAGCCTGCAGCTGGATTGACCATTCATTCAAATCAGAATAGGCTGAGGCAAATTAACTGAGTCGAATGAAGCTGCTTCGCACAGCATTCGCTTTTGCCGTATTGACAAACTCAGTATTAGGGATAAAAGCTGAACCAGTTGAGTGCGATTATATGCAGAAAATAATGAACAAACTTGGGAGAGAGATGGCAGTAAACCGGCAAATCGTTGCCGCTTATGGAGATTCTGAACGTGGCATTGAAGCTAGCCAGGCACTTGCGAAGCAAACAAAAGACTACAGACTAACAAAAAAGCAATACCAGAAATCCTTTTGCGAGGACAGCTGAAGCCGAGACTAATAAAAGATAGCCGTTGAATAAGACGCACTAAAAAGCTGATTCAGTTAAAATCCTAATTTCAAAAGATGGGCTTTAAATCATCAATATTTAGCAGATAAATTTCCAAACCAAGGAACAATAGAGCCCAGCAGGATAAAACTGCATGCAAAAATCTTCAAGGACTCTTCTATGACGTAAAGGAAGCTTTTAAGGTCTGAATACAAACATTTGCCAAGGAAGAATTTTAAAATATGGCCGCCATTGGTCAAAAAATCGACCACCACCATTAAAAGAACTAAACAACAAGCAAATGCATATGCCGCCAACATCATCGGATAGGCAGAAAATGTATCCCGATATCTTATCAAAAACCAAATAGCTGTAGCCAGAACCATCACCACAATCAAATCATCCAATTTATCAGTAACAGCATTGGATTTAATCTTTGCCAAAGCGTCTAGCCAGTGATGCAATTTAAAATCTATTTTTTCATGTATTTCAAACAAGTCGTCAAGGGAAAGATATGCGAATGCGAATCCACACCAAAACCAAGTATTTTTCTGACTCAAAGGATTCTCAAAGATATATGTTATTGATGGAGTTAGCTTGAGATGGTACAAAAAACATGAAAGCGATGAAATCGCAAGCAAAGCAACGGGATAAAAGGTCCCTAAATAGCCTTCATGGAAGAAATGATCCAGAGAATGATGAAAATAAACCCCCAGAAAAGAAAGGACAGCGACTAAAAGAGCAGATGATACAAAAAGGAGAAAGGAAAAGAACAGAAAAATCCAGTTATTCCTTTTCATCTTGAGAGACAGAACTACGAGTCGCAATATTAATCGACAATATCCAGTCCAAGGTTGTTCCTTCTTCAGATCGTTTCATTAACCGACTCATCTACAAAATATTTAACAAGAGCTGTAACAGGTATGCCAGTCATATGATTAATCCATTCCAAAAGGAATCATGCCAGCTGATTCCAAATCATGGCTATGTTGATGGCCAAGAAAACAGAGTAAAACATTAGCCCTGAAAAAGCTGCATCAAGTGCATCAATATCAACTATATCCAGGCTTTCATTCTATGAAATCTGCCAATGCGATCAGTTTGCTGTCTGGGCTGTTGAACGGCAGCATCAACTTTTGAACACAATCGGCATTGACCCAGCGGATCACACCTGAATCAACATCGGCCACCTGAACAAGGAATGGCTCTTTTGAGTGGGTTACGGCCCTATCCATAACGATGACCTCACCCAACCACCAGGCAGAGCTGTCGGAATCCACCAGTTCTGGGTGATCCCAAACCAACACGACGTCTCCTGGCTTGACACTCACAAATAGAGGGATCGATAGGGTTCCTTTGAACATGCCATGATCAACACTCATCGCCGCCTCTAACTCCAATACATTTGTTCTAAACACAAAGCACGCAACTGGCAATGAGCGAATAGGCCTGACATTCCTTGTTGTATCAGTCGGACTACGACATTCAACAGTACGTTCTGCCAAGCCGAAAGACATGGCAACAGCAGAGTTGGAAAGTGATTTGTATGCAGCCTATGAGCTGGATCAATTGAGAGAGTGATTGGTTGATGGACTGAAAACGATGGATGGAAAGGACTCGGCGCAAACGAAGATCCGCCTCTTGCAGAGGCGGATCAAAATCCAAGGCAAGCCCCATCACCCGGACAATTTGCACCACATCTTGATAAGATGCACAAATATTACTCTTAAGACCCTATATGTGGGGAGGAGGTAACAACAGTTACTTAAGGCTCCCATGAAGTTTGATGTCTTTTGTGGCCATACTGACGGCATCCCTGCATCTAGCGCTTATCAGAGGTATATTCAGCATCCCCATCACCCGGCCTGCCCTCGAGGCGGGTTTTTTTTTGCCAGTGCGCTACTGGTAGCGCCTGACTGAAAAGCCAGTGGCCACCAAAGAAAAAAGGAGGGTGTGCCCTCCTCGATACCCCTTTCAGTCAACGTTGAAGCTTGATGCTTGCGATCGCAGCGTCTCCCGGATGGTGTTAACCAATTGATTGTTGTGGATTGAGTGGATCCAAGAGGTCGCGACAGACACTGATTCCACCGTTGTGACCAAACCAGAACAAGAGGTTCCATTCGCTACGCGGGGTCGGGTCACAACATCTTGCAAGCCAGCAATCGGTTAACGACGCGGTCATGCCCGAATGGATGAATGAACGGTTGACTGGTAACACAGAACAACAGGCCAGCATGAATCAGAGCACCTAAGAAGCCGAATGAGCAGATCAGCCTGAATCGACAGATCGATAAGTCTGCTGAGGTTATTTCTTATCGGTCTGAATAATCCTAATTGCATTAACAACGACTGCCAGGTAGATGGCAATTAGCAAGCCAGTAATCATTTCCCCTCCTCCACATCAATCAGTTCCTGTATTAATGCTGGGTTGAATGCTTTATAGGCCTGCAGCACAAGAGCATCGCCACCAGTCAGGTTCTGCTGATTCGACAGATAGACCGTCATCACCAACGCTTCGCCACATGGATCACGATCAGCACCAAGGAAGTAGGCATTGACGACATCCTCTGGGTCCTGGATCGATGTGTAGTGATGGAGGAGTTCAAGCAGCTTTTCACCTGTGACTGGTTGAATATTCCAGTTGAATTCATGGAGGGGAAGATCCACCCAACCTTGAGGCAGATACGGCAGGTCTCCCTCAAAAACATGGTCGAGATAATCGTGATAAAAGCCAAGAGGCTGGTCATCATCAGTCCACTTGTCCGCAAGGAAGGGGTAGCCGTTGACGAACCGCTCTTCAGTGAATCCGCAATAACCCCAGGTGTTGCTGATGTAGTTCGCCAGTGAGACCTCGTCTTTGCCGATGACCTCGGCGAACAGGAACCGGAGCTTGGCCGTCAACACGATTGCTTCCTCATCCCATTGATCGGCATTCAGTAGTCGGTCTGCTTTGACTTCGAGGCGAACAAGCAAGTCATCCAACTGATGGCGATAGGTCTTGGACGAGGCAGCAACCATTGGGGGAAGAGTGATCGTCATCAGCAAAAATCCGCGACAATACCCCAGTTATATACCTGCTGAATATGTTTTGTATATGCCAAGCACGAATTAAGCTGCACGAGGTGGATACCAAGACACCACAACGCTAGGCTCTGACTACGACTTAAGTGCCTGAGGTCTATGACTAAATACCGCTCAATCAACCTCCGCTTCCCCGTCGACCTGCTGGATCAAGTGGATCAGGCGGCGAAAGCCAGTGGCCTGGATCGGTCGAACTGGCTCAGGGCAGCAGCATTTGAAAAACTGAACGGAACCCAGCCCTCAGCCAGCCGTGACTGGGAGTTGGTGAAGGATGTCAAAACAGTTGACCCACGAGCACGGGAAATCATCAAAGACGTGCTGCTCAGGCTGGAACGGCTGGAAGGCGCTGTGTTTTCAACTGACAAACAGGATCCCTTTGCATAAGACAAGCCGCAGGGGAGATACCGAAAGGAGGAGTCACACCGAACACCAATCACATTCAATATCTCCACAACAAAATCTTCATCTACATGCTGACGATCAATATTTTTCCACCAGAAATGAACCCAGAAGTTGTGGCCTGCCGCGGGCAATCCAGTCGCTAACGAGCCAACAAAACTGATGCGTTGAACATCTCAGTGCGTGTCAGCGGATTGACACCCTGAACGCAGCACCAGGAACATGAACCTGGTGTTGTATCAATTTGGATGGAGACGCAGGCCCTGATCACCATTGGAACGCCATTTCTGGTGTTCGGGGCTGTGTTTGTCGTTCTCATTCTTGTGTGGGACAAGCAATGACGACGGTTTCAGTGCTCGGGTTGTTCTGGACTCCCTATGCCGACTGGATCTACACCGTTATCAGCCTCAGCGGTTTGATGCTGATCTGCTGGTTGGTATTAGGCCGATCCAGCCCCTGAGATCAGGCGGTAATCGCCTCCATTTCAGGCTCCAGAAGAATATCGCGAGCATTGTTGTAACGCGTCATCAGTTCGGGGGCTCCGCCCTTATCCGGGTGATGCTTCACCGCGAGGAGCTTGTGAGCTTGCTTCACCTCCTGTTCTTTCAGGCGACCGGACAGGGGCAGTCCAAGACTCTGCCTGGCCTTGATCGCATCGATATCCGGATCACGTCCCATCGGGCACTGCTCGCGCTTGTGATTCGATTTACCGGGCTTGCGCTTGCCACCCGATTTCTTGTTGCGGCTGCTTCCGCCACCGAACCCAGTTTTCGTCGTCACCAATGAACACCGCGCAAGGGGCCCACATTGCCTGATCGCGGATCCAGAGCAGAGGCCTCGGATCTCTCTCAGCCCTCCAGAGCCGACCACCAGACCTCGACACGATCAAGGGATCCATACCAGGAACTACCGAACAGGCCGCCATGGGCCGTGTCCTCCAGCACTAAGCTGCGGGCCTGCCGCAGTAGAGCAGAGGCCTCGGGGACCAGCCCATCTCCCGGTGCGCTGGGGTCACCGCAGATCTGGTTGTAGGAGCGGGATGCTGACCGGCGGCTGAAGTTGCTTGCGTTGCTGCCGAGCAAATCCAGGCGACCAGCCACTGCCAGATAGTCCACACGATCCGCCAGAGGACAGCCGGGAAAACGACGGTCCACCTGTGCCCGCAGCGGTGTCGCTCTCCGAGCCTGATGGGGGCTTCCCAGCGTGACCAACCGGTTGCAACGATCTGCACCTCTGTAAGTGCGTCCCTCAAACGGTTCATCACTTAGGTAAGGGCGCAACATCACTCCCCCGGAGCTGTGGCCAATCAAGGTCACCGAGCGTCTGGAGTCACGGCCTTGAAGCTCCTGCACACAGGCATCGACCCGGTCGAGCAGACGAACCCAGCCGAATCCCCAACTTGTGGCCAGCCAGTCCAGCCTTGTGGCATGAACGATGCGAACCGGAGCACCGCTACGCCGCTGAATCCAGTCCGCCATCGGCAGATAGGCCTCATCGGTGATCAGAAAACCGCCCAGGATCACCACGGGCTGATCGGGGGCTACTTCGACCACAGACGCCAAATCAGTCCAGACATGATGATCATCGGATCCATCGAAAGAGCGATCCATCGAAAGAGCGATCAATCAATCAATCAAAGGCGAACACAGCTTGGGGGCTTGTCGTTGGGCGGGACCTTGTTGTTGGGCGTTGATTAGATCAGCTCAGGATGAGCTGGATCACCCTTGAAAGGTCCGATGGTCCAACTGGAGATCCAACCGCCGTAGAACGTGCCGGGCTGTGGAGTGACCGGTTCACCTTCCAGCAGACATTCATCCACCAGTCGTGGATAGAGGCTGATCCAACCCGCAAATGAATCGAAACGCGGAGAGGGATTTGGATAGCTCCAGCCGGCCCGGGTGCGGACGTCGCTGCCATCTGACGCGCTCAGGTCCCAGTAGGACGCGATACCTTTCCATTCGCAGAAGCTCGGACGACCGCTGGTGGCGTGGAGCGTCCCGGCTTTGAAGGCCGAAGGGTCGATGTAAATGGTCGGTGGGTGAAAGGTTTCGCAGACGCGGGCATATTTCGTATCCGTTGCAATGCATTCATCACCGATGCGAACGGCGACAGAGCCATTCACCAGCTCGATTCTTGGCGGGCGTGGGTAATCGGCGACCTTCTCGGTTGCAGGCATTTGATCAAGGGCGATTTCAAGACGGTAAAAGCGGCAGCCTGAAGAAGACATCAAGCTTCGAGCATGCTCGTGCAGAAATGAGTCGTCTTGAACAGCGAGGCTGCCGGGTTGATCTGCACCCTTTGATTTGATCCGGCTCAAGATTTGACGCGGTGCGCGCGACAAAATGAGCGTTAAGGCTGATTGCCTTGTGGTCGCCCGCTGACGAGATTGAATTCATCAAGCCTGGGGGAGCCGATGACGGTTGAAACTCCACCGAAGCAGTCAGCGACAGCAAGCCCAGCCTCCTGACTTGATGAAGAGGTAGCCTGAAGGAACCATGGTGATCCAGAAACCGTCTCAGACCAGAACGCCTGCAGCCACCGTGGCGTCTGCGGAGATGGAGTGCCGCACCCGCAATGACCGACAGAGCTACCTCTCGATCACCCGTGCCATTGCAAACGCACAATTCGTGCTGGCTGATCAGGAGTTGAGCCGACGTCTCTGGCAAGACGTCGGCGATCGAGATCTTGAAGTGGGCCGCATTATTCATCTCCTGTATGGAGGATGGGATCTCGACAACAACGAAGAGGTTCAGGACGCCGATGCGCAGTTCCTGGACCTTGCCCTCTACTGAGCTGCCTCGATCAAGAAGGAGAGGTTCAGCCCAGTGGTTTCGTGGCCACCACAGCAAAGAAAGGGTCCCCATTGCCTCCGAACAGACCCATCACGCCACCTCCACGGGTGGATTCAGCCACGATTTCTGGCTTCGGCCAGCCCTGGGCCATCAGCACCTCGGCGACGTAGCTGAGGTGATCCCGGTCATCGCCATCGGTCCAGATCTGTGGAGCCTTGGTGAAGAACATCCGGTTGCTGAACGCCACGATCACCTGCCCCTTGGGCCTGGTGATGCGCAGGAGTTCGGCCGCCACGGCTTCCGGTTGCTGCAGATACTGCCAACCGGCAACGATCAGCGTGCAGTCCGTGCTGTCGTCGTCCAGGGGGAGGGTCTGATCTCGATTGAGGTTCTGAACCCAATGCCGATCGAGTCGGGGGTTGGCGGTCAGCTCCTCTTCATTGAGACCATGGCCGACCACCCGGTCGTAATGGATGTCGTCCGGGAGATGGCTGACCCAGCTGCTCATCAGATCCAGAACCTGGGCGCAGGGTGGAATCCGCTCCCGATAAAGCTGTGTCAACCGAGCGCGGAATCCTGCGTCGAGATGATGCACAAAGCGAGGCACGCTGTAGAACAGCGCGTCATCACTGCCATCCAGCTTGTAGCGCTGGCCCTCCTCGAGCACACGAATTGCAGGCATCGCTCAACCCAGCTGGAGATACCAGTGCACCAGGCCGGACAACTGACCGACGATTCCACGGCCGGTGGTCCACTCACCGACCACAGCTGCTGTGAATCCAACCATCGCGAAGCGTCCGTTGAGTTGCTCCACAAAACCCAGAGCCGTGGTGTTCCACGGGCGCGCTGTGGTGAGGGATTCACCGAAGCGCTCGGGCTGCTCGTATTGGAAGGCAGGCCGGTTCATGGCAAAGAGCAGATCCAGCGGACCTTAACGGCCGTGCCTGCCCGGCCGGGGTAGGGCGTCCATTGGCCCTCTGCATCCTTCTGCTCCATACGACCTTCCGTGCAGTTGGCCCGCATGGGCAGCACGCGGCTGGACCAGGCCGATTGACCGGAACGCTTGATCAGCACACCCGCCTCCATTTCCACCGTTTTGTCGACAGCCGTGGGATTGCGCAGATATTCGGCTGCCTCGAAACGATCGGTGCGTGTTGCCTCCACAAATGTCCAGCCCTCACCTGGCAATTCGCGGCGTCGCAATTCTCTCCAGGCCGAAGACTCGCTGGCCGGCGACCACTCAGCACGAACGGGCGAAACCGATGCGGCATGGGCGATCAGCAGAGCAAGACCAGTAACCAGAGGAACCCGGAAACGGCTGATCCGGGGTTGATAAATCAGGTAGCTCAATTAATCACCCATGAATGCTTAATTACCTAACTTTACGAAGCCTTGAAACGAAAACATGAATGAATAGTTATGGCATCAACAGGGGCAGTGATGT
>QCTG01000035.1 GCA_003211235.1 Synechococcus sp. AG-673-B04 | reverse complement strand
AGCCAGAGGATTCAGGCTTGATTCCTTCGATCAGTGGTGGCTGGTCTATGTCGGATCCTGACGATTCCGACGACGAGATCCACGGTTGGTACGTGGGATTCGAGTGGGATGATGTGTTCGTAGAGGGTAATTCCCTTGGATTCGCTACTGGTCAAGCGCCTAAGGTTGACAATGATTACAACAAAATGTATGAGGTCTTCTACAAGTTTGCTGTAACGGACAACATCACAGTCACGCCGACCTACTTCGCGATTGACGAGTATTCAGGCAACCTTTCCGGTGATTATGTGCATGGTGGTTATGTGAAAACCACATTCACATTCTAATCAAAGCAGTTTCAACTGCTTTGATTATGCCGTCCCTTCACGGGGCGGCTTTTTTATTGCTAAATGCCCTGGTCTTAAGGGCTTGAATTAGGCTTTGTGTTGTAATCAAAAAGTAAAGGTTGAAGTTCTTTCCTGTAATTGCATGAATCGGAGATGGGTATTGCCTCCGACATCACAGCACTGATCGGAAGTACGCCTTGTGTGAGGCTCAATCGGCTGCCGTTGGAGAACGGTTGCTCCGCTGAGGTCGTGGCCAAGCTCGAATGCTTCAATCCATCTGCTTCGGTGAAAGACCGTATCGCCAGTGCCATGGTGCTGGAGGCGGAGGCCCAGGGCACGATTCATCTGGGGCGAACTGTGCTCGAGGAGCTCACCAGCAGTCGTGACTCTTTTCTTGTTGATCCATGCCCTTTGAATTTCACCGTGGGAATGAAGCGTTGCTCTTCTGCGGCAAACGACTGTTGTCGACTCCAAAAATTGTCTCCAAAATAGGCTTCACTCTCATAAGCAAAACCCAGTCATATCAATTCTTCTTAGTGGATTTTTTCCTCGATTTGTAATTCACCATGTACTACGACGCTTGATCGAATAACTCTTTTTTTAGGCAATAAGTCGAACAGTACGATCAAGACTTTTCCAAAAAGTCCCCTAACGGGGACTTTTTCAATGCCTTCAGTCTTACACTGATATTTCTGTGATTGATGTCAGCTTGTCCAACCATCATGGTTGCCGGTGTTTGGTTCACACTCTTTGCGGTCAAGCTTTATTCAGCGTTGAATTTCTGCAGATTTTTGACTTATTGAAATCTTCTTTATTGCTGCCTCGGTTATCCGTATAGGCATGATAGTTGCGTGAAAGATAAATTGTAATTGACGAAATGTCCCCTTATGTGATGATTATTTCAGGTCGCGTCATTATCAAAAAAGACCCCAATAGGACGGAATTATCTACAACATGTCTGGTTTTTGTCCAATGGCATCGCTGCAGCTTGTATTCAGGATGGCTGTTTGTTCCTTGAAGTTTCCATCAAAGCAGTGTCACTCTGTTGATAAGTGCAAAGTACTGTTGCCACTTGGCATTTTTAGGTGCAGAACGTAAGTAGCAGGATCCTTTCAATGGCCAAGCGTCGATTTATTGATAACCGTCCATTGACCCACCATCAAGCGCTTACGGCGTTGATTTTGATGGGAGTGGGTCTCACCACTGGAGCCATCTTCACGACATGCTTTCTGGCGTTGAATTCGTCCGCCCATCTTTCTTGGCGGGAGTTGTGGCTTGCTGGCCAGCTCAATTTCTGATCATTACCACCTTCGGTCGGACCTGAACCTCGGTCTAGCAAAGATGCCTTCTCGGGTTCAATCCTCCACTGTACGCCTGCCGGCGGATGAGAACACCTCGAACAGAAGCCAAACTTGGTAAGAATGTGGTTTGTAGTTGGACGAAATCGATGAACGTTGACAAGGAACTGCAGAAATCAGCACGGAAGAACCTTCGGGGGGTTGACCCATCCATTGGTAAGTACATGGCAGCCCTTGAACACGAGGTTTGTCGGCTTGCAAAAGCAAATGCAGAACTCACTCAACAGCTGACAAACCAAACAGATCGCCAGAACTGAGTAAACCTGACTGATAAGTGCATCGATTAAGAGATGGTTGTTTTTATTGGATAAATAAATCTGTTCAATCTACGTCTTTTCTATTCATCCTAGACAAGGGCTTGTTATATGTCTGAAACTTTGCAAAATTGGTTTGTAATTCAACTTTCTATAATTGATTTAACTGTTTATAAGGGTGGCGGGAATCATTCGTATTATAATAATACTAATTTTCATTTGAATTTTTATTTTCAAAAATCCACTTCATCATCCCTTCATTGTCATTTTTCAAGGAAACTATAATAAAACTTCCTAAAAAGAGTAACGAAATGCCCAGAAGAAATGCTGCACTAATATTACTCATCTCAAGATAACCGATGCTCAGCGCAATGGGAGAATGAGCCATAACAAAACTGTCTTTCAATAAACTAACGTATGTAACGCTTTTGGCACAAGTGATTTACTCTAAATGAGCTTAATGTTCATTTGCCTCGTCAATTATATACCAAATATAGGCAGCGTATGTCATTCAGCAACCAGCATACTATTATTAAAGAAATGATTAAACTCATGCCTGAGAACAATCTGTTGGACACTGACGGTGTGGAAGATAATTCCCCAAACCCGGCGGTCATTATCGGCATTTTTATTGCCACAGGCAGTTTTGTGCTATTAACGTCTACTTTAAATTCAGTTTTTCCAATATTTTCCTGAAGTACTCGCCAGGTATGCCTCTTTATTGTCGAGACCACGCTTTGATAATTAATCGAAATCAAAGGATATAGATTTTACTAATAAATTGTTGATAAATATCGCAGCAAAATTAGAACATTTGCTTTAGCAATGCAGCCCTTTATGAATTAAATTTAATTAATATATCGAGTTTCACTATTTAAATGCTATTCTATATCAGGTCTAGTGTATATTCATTGTATCTCTATATAAGTATCAAAGTATTTAGGATGCAATAATTTGAAAAACAAGGATACAATACTTCTAATGTGTTCCGTTTTTGAGATTATTTTCCTGGCCTAATATCAAGACTGAGACAGTCTAAGCTTTCGTAGGTATCTGCCCCTGTCATAGAATTCACTCCAGAAGCTCTTTTACACATAGATTCTCTTTGTGGATCGTCAATAATAGCACCAGTGAAATCTGCTCCATCTATTTTTGTGGCATCAAAGAAACTTTTTGAGAGTACAGCATTCTTAAGTATTGTATTTTTCAAATTTGCTTCTTCAAAATGGGTTGCATATGCAATTGAATTTTCTAGATTAGCTCCCTCTAGATTGGCACGCTTTAGAGTGGTTACACTGAACAGTGCACCCATTAAATCAACACCTGAGAGGTCATAACCTGACAAGTCATATTTGACAAATTCTGACGTAATTGGTTTTCCATTTTCATCTCTTTCGTAGAAAGGAAATTCTTCTTTAAAAGAATCAGTTATTTTCTTACTATCTTGCAGGCTCCTTTGAAGCCCAGGGTCTGGCAATCCACCCCCACTAGGATAAATAGCCAAAACGCAAGGTACAAAAATTAGCTCCACTAAAAATAGAGATGTTATTATCGTCGTTTGGATCCAGGAAAGAAACTTTTTGCTTTTCATTTAAAATCTTATGCCATTAAACCCTAACTCAACCTGTCCCTGATCACATACATATTTATCGTTGCGTTAGCAGCTTTTGATTAAATATCTGCAGCTTGCCTGACTACGAAGATAGATGCTTTGACACATGCTGCTGCAGCAAATGGAATGTTAAGTTTGCCTCAATCTGTAAGGTTTTATCAAAGTATAAGAAATTTTGGAAGATCAAACGAAATTGACTAGACGTAGCCAGAACAGTAGTTGAAAGTCACTCCGCAAAACATGGGAAAGAAGAACAAGAAGAAGTCTTCAACAGCTGAGCCCGACATGGGTGCTGTGATGCAGGCCATCGAGCACTACAGCGATGGGGATATCGACAACCGACAGGAGATTCTTGAGGAGTTGCATGAAGGTTCCTCCAATAATCACAAACGACTGAAAAAAAAGATTTACGAGAAGGAACTGGCGCGACTGCAATCAGAACTGGTCAAGATGCAGTACTGGGTGAAAGCCACAGGCTTTCGCATGATTGTCCTTTTCGAAGGCCGCGACGCTGCAGGCAAAGGGGGGTCGATTAAGCGCCTCACAGAAGCGATGAACCCGAGGGGTTGCCGGGTTGTCGCCTTGGGAACACCTTCGGAACAACAAAAAACACAGTGGTATTTCCAGCGCTATGTGGAGCATTTTCCCAGCGCTGGAGAAATCGTCATCTTTGATAGAAGCTGGTACAACAGGGCTGGCGTAGAAAAAGTGATGGGTTTCGCCACAGACGAACAGGTGGATAATTTTTATGGTGCCTGCCCCGAGTTCGAGCGGTTGCTCACAAAGGATGGGATTTTGCTGCTGAAGTACTGGTTCTCAATTAATGACGAAGAACAGGAGAAACGCTTCCAGGAACGGATCGACAACAAAGAACGGCGCTGGAAACTCAGCCCGATGGATATCGAGTCGCGTAATCGCTGGGTCGAGTATTCCAAAGCGAAAGACATCATGTTCTCCAAAACCCAGATTCCTGAAGCTCCCTGGTTCACCGTGGAGGCCAACGACAAACGCCGGGCCAGATTGAACTGTCTCAGTCATTTGCTCAGCAAGGTGCCCTACGAAGACATGACACCGAAAGCCATCAAGATGCCGGAGCGGCCCAAACAGGGGAACTACAAACGCCCTCCTTTCAACGAACAGTTCTTTGTCCCCAACCACTTTCCATACACGGATTAAGACTGAAGATTTTTCTGAACCAGGAAGAATCAAAACTTCTCAGGTTCCGAATCAACATAAAGCCCTGCCCCTTCGGCGGGGCTTTTTTTGGTTGGATCAACATTCAACGTTGGATGCTGCAACTGCATCATCGCCAGCAGCGACAACATCAGGAGCGGAACACTACCGCCAAAGATATCTTGATCGTCAGCTTGGATGGAGAGCAACCAAACCATAGACAGCAACAGGCTCAGGCCATCCCTTAACCGCGTGTCTCCCCAAGTCTTCAACGACAACAACATCGGCAATGAGATCCAGAACGTCTCCACTCATCAGAATTGGGTATTCAGGAAATTTACGCGTTAAAGATTCCAATCGACTGGCCAGATTCACAGCAGCACCAATCACGGTGTACTCCAGTCGATCTTTGGAACCGAGATTACCGGCCATCACATCTCCGCAGTGAATGCCAATACCGTGACGAAGAGGTTCCAAACCTTCCTTGTCCAAAATGCCGTTGAGCTGATCAAGATTCGATTGCATGGTGAGAGCAGCCCGCACAGCCGCCAATGCCTCTTCGCGATCGCCCCGATGGATAGGAACGCCAAATTCGGCCATCAGCGCGTCGCCAATGAATTTGTCCAACAGCCCCTGCTCGGCCAACACCGGGGCGGCGATCGCCTCGAAGTAACGATTTAGCAAAGCAAACAGATCCTCAGCATCCATAACATTGCTGCGGGCTGTGAACCCAACCAGATCGGTAAACAACACAACACAGCGCTCGCGACGACCGCCAAGACGCGTCCAACTTTCGGTGCTTGTACGCAACATGTCGCGCATCAGATTCGGCGAAACACGACGCGATAAAACGGAATGAAGAAATCTCCGTTGCGCACTTTCCTGCTGGAACTGATCAGCGGTTCGAAGAGTTCCAGCAAAAAAAGGCATCAGTATCAAGGCCGCTCCTGGCAACCAAAGGCCAAACCACCAGGCGGTAACCGTCGATCCACCCGCCAGAACAGTCAGTGCTGCTGAAGTCGTTGCCGTTCCAAGCGCCGTCGAGGGCAAAGAAATTCGCCAGTGACACAACAACATCCAGCCACTTATCACAGCCACCAATTGCACGAAATCAAGCCCACGAAATCCGCGACCGCTTTGAAGTCCAGCGATGGCCGAAAGCAGAACCTCAGACCCACTCTGCTGACCGAACGGAGTCTCAAGCTGATCCCCGAGGGAAGGAGCCGTTGAACCGATGATGACAATTTTGTCCTGCCAGAAGTCTTCCGATTGCATGCCAAGAGCCCAGGAGGGAATCACGGGAATCTGTTCACTTGGCCCAAGGAAATCGATCCCTTCATCAACGGATGCAGTTGTCTTATCAGCCGCCAAATGAGCCATTGGGGGCGGGTGGGGTTGAGGAAACGGATCAAGCATTTCCTGAAGACGCACCATGCCGGGAACGGCCTGCACAATCCCAAAGGCATCGATGGAGAAAGCCGACAGGCCAACTTGAAAACGCTCGTCCCATGGACGTCGCAGCTGGACCTGCTCAAAGCCCTCCCATTGCTGACGAACCAAAGAAGCACTGAGCAGGACCCTATCCTTCCATGGCTCCAGTGCGTCATGAAAAGCCTGATCATCATCAGGTCCAAAACTGCTTGGTCCCACGAGAACAATGTTGAACACAACACGGCGGGCACCGTGCTGCAACACCTCCCGAGCCAGGGCAGCTTGCTGAGCACGAGACCGGGGCCAGGGGCCGAAGTCGGACAATTGCGGATCGAGAGAGGCCTCATCAATTCCGATCAACACGACATCATCTGGAGCTGGTATCGGACCACGCAACTGGAAAAGCAGTTGCCTCCCTGCCGCGTTGGCGCGGATTAAAGCTGGTGATAATGCAAGAGGGAGCAGTAGAGAAACTCGCCAGAGAGCGGGGAACAGAATGCGACGTATTGATGAGTTCAAGATATTAAAAATGCCGCCCAAGCCTTATACTTGATCACAAAAAATGCCCCAAATAGGCTTAAAAAATATCAATCAATGGACTCACTGCAAAGAGAGAGCAGGTCTCTTTATCCGCGGCAAATAGAGATAAAATGTAAATTGCTTTTAGCGCAGCAATATCTCCCCGAACAAAAACTTGGCAGCATTTGCAATGCATATTCAATAGCTGTCTTGATTCTCAAGCACGGAATCATCATTGAAAACATTTTTCTTTAGGTCTGTTAGCCCTAGCTCGCTCTTAATCACATTGAGAGTATCGATAGGCGTTGAAAAGCCATTGATCAACGGACTCATCTCAAGACGCCGTTCAGCCTCCTCGGTTGCAATCGGTTTAGGCACTTCCCAGTTTATCCCCACCTCGCCGACTGCCTGGGGTCGGCGATCGAGGAGCATCTCCTTCCCTGTTTTTGAGACCGATTGAACAACCTCCTGCACATCTGTTGGATCCTTTAAATCAAGCCTTAGCTGTTGACCGCTCGTCAATGTAAATCGTTGGCCGCTTTCGGTCTCAACTGAAACATTGCCTTCCCAGCTGAAAATCCTCAATTGTTCATGGTGTATTCAAGGAACACTGTCGTTCCCTGAATGGAAGCAGTCGCTAGGCGAGTTTTGATACTGAAGGGGTTGGACGGTGACGTGCCGGGCTGGATCTAACCAATAATGGAACCCTTGAGCAATTCAACATTGGAGGAACCCAGACGCAGTTGCGCATCACCACCAATACGGAAATGACGACCCTTACCAAGCAAAACCTGCATCCGACCAGGCTTATTGGTCTTTAACAACGTGTTGGTGATCAGGTTCTGTCCGGAACGCGCCTTGATCTCAGAAGCTCCTGGCAACTGAACAAACGCCGGCCCTGCTGGCACTTCAACAATGCTCGGCTGAACTGCATGAGATGGCTGAAACCATAGGGAACTGCTGAGCAGCAGCATGCCGCCAACCTGCACCAAACCCACTTGCTTGATCATGCAAAAGCAGCCTCTGCTCAAGATTGGCAGCTGGAGCAGAATTCGACCACCCATCAATACAAAGCAAAGTGTCGTCGGCCCTCGGAGAGTCTTGTTGATTCGATCAACCTTGAATAATTCGATCGCAAAACAGTATCATCAGCATTAGCGATGAAATCAGGCAATAATCAAGTCAAACGCTTGGGTCGTTCAATAGATAAATAACAGCATGAGTGACTACATGCTGACAAGCATGAAAACCAAGACCGTCCCAGCAATCAGCGACCTCTATTTTTTCATACTACTCATCAAGAATCAGGAAATAAACCAATAACAAGCAAAGTTCTGATCAATTCCTTCCATGCAGGCCAGCCTCTTTAACTGAACTCTCCAACCATCTTGAAAGGCGATCTTTTGCAGACGGCTGTTTAATCAATCAACGCGCTGAAGACAACTTGAACACAATCACCACAACGAAACCTCAAAAAAGTCCAGAGGCCAGCCTGAAGAGCTGCTGAGAGAGTCGCCAAATGGGCTTGAGCGGCAGTTGACTGGATGAACTGAACTGAGTGCCATGGAACGCCTTGCAGTCACCGGTGCTTCCGGAAAGACCGGCTGGCGGGTCGTGGATGAGGCCCTGAAACGCGGCATGGCCGTGAGGGTGATTGCTCGCCCTGCTTCTGTGCTCCCCCAGCCCCTGGCAGAAGCGGAGCGTGAGGGACGCCTGGAGGTGCAGCGGGTTGAACTCAGCGCTGCAAAGGCTTTGCAGCAAGCCCTCAAGGGGTGCGCAGCTCTGGTGATTGCTACCGGTGCAAGGCCTTCAGTGAATCTCGCCGCACCACTCCAGGTGGATGCCATTGGCGTTCAGGCTCAGGTGAAAGCTTGTGAGGCAGTCGGTTTGAAGCGCGTCATCCTGGTGAGTTCACTCTGCGCCGGACGGTGGCTCCACCCCTTGAATCTGTTCGGATTGATCCTGGTGTGGAAACGGCTCGGAGAGCGTTCACTCCAGAACAGCACGCTCGATTGGACCGTGATCCGCCCCGGTGGACTCAGTGAGGACGACAGCAGAGCCGACAACGAGGGGATCCTGTTCTCGGGAGCCGACGAGCAGGAAAGCAACAGCATCCCGAGGCGACTGGTTGCTCAGGTCTGCATGGACGCGTTGATGCAGCCCAATGCCTGCGGTCGAATCATCGAAATCACCAGCACGGACGATCTGCCCCAGCGCAACCTCAGTGCCTGGTTGCAATCACAAACGGCGTGAGCCAAGCCAGCTCACCACCTGATCGATGACACTCAACATCCAATTTGATCCAGAACTGGGACTCCTGGAGGTGCTACCGGGCAGCCCCAACATTCCCGAAGGCAGCTTCAAACAAAGGGATGACATTCAGACGGTCTTCTTCTCAGACGACCTGGAAAGCATCGATTCCAACGCCTTTGCTTCTTACAGAAACCTGACAACCCTGAATCTGCCTGATTCACTGAGCAGCATCGGGAAGGAGGCGTTCTATGCCAATTTCTCATTGCAGAGGCTGGTCGTCCCCAATGGGGTGGTCTCCGTCGGTGACTACGTCTTTCAGTACGGCCGCAGCCTGCAATCCGTTCACATCGGTGAGGCTGTCACCAGCATCGGGAAGCGGTCTTTCTCAAATGGGTGGGTGCTGAGCGACCTGCAACTGAGGGATTCGCTGACGACCATCGGCAAAAGGCCTTGTATCGCAGCCCACAACTCCGTGAGGTCAGCATTCCTGACTCGGTGATCCGAATCGGTCACGACGCCTTTGCCGGAACCGGAATCACAACCGTGGTGCTGCCGAGCCACTTCTCGGACAATCCACCCACTGAAGCCTTTGATCCTGGCACTGTCTTCAGCTACAAGAACGAGGAATCCATCGATTCTGGTGAACTCACCAATTCAGGCTGGCAATCGCAGAGCAATTCGGGCCTCTGGACCAAAGAGGCCGATCGACTGGATTCTTCAGAAGCGGGTCAGACCATCTCCTGGAGCATTGCTGATCAGCAGAAGGTCGACACTCTGCAGGGAGGCGACAGTTTGATCGTTGAGGGGGCAAACAGGCCCGCTCTCACTAACGCTGGAAGCCTATAGATGAACCGTGGCAAGGATCGTCTCCGTTTCAGTGTTAACGGCCATGCAACGGCACTGGTCAATGAGGGGACGATCAACATGGGCAAAGGTTGCGATCAGATCGACCTTTGACGGGATTGCTGGCTGGCGAAGGCACGATCAAGCTCGGTCCAGGCAACGACCTGTTCTCCGGCTTCGGCCAACAGGGCATGCTGAATGGCGGCAAGGGGACTGATCAACTGAGGCTGCCAACGGGTCGCTACGAGCTGCGTCCCGAAGGAAAGCGCTGGGGCATCACCCGAGACGAACTGACCATGGTGATCAGCAACATCGAGACCATTGGCAGTCAGCAGACTCCCGAAGGCAGCCTGCTCAGGATCAAAGACTTAGATCAGCCGTCCACCCTCATCATCGATGAGAGCAGCATCAACTGAACCTGAATCAATCTAGGCCTCGTCCCATTTCTTCTTGCCATCCAGCAAGTCCATCAGCTCCTGCAGCTTTGCGTTGGTCTCCCGCACGTCTGCAGCATCCGGCATGGTGCTTTCTTCAGCCACAACGGCGTAGTGGTCGCGGCACATGTTGCGCAGTTCCTGCAGGCGCTTCTTCACTATGGCCTTCTTTTCAGCTGCGGTCGCCACGGAGCGCACGTCCTAAAAACTGTGAACCATTTTGCTATGCCGCCGGCAATCAGAAGTATTGCCAGGGGCCTGAGGCATCCACATCATTCGGTGGAGCATGAATGTCGTCCGGTTCTTCCGTGGTGACTCGCCAGGCAGGAACACGGGCATCTCGATAGCCGGGATGCTGAATCAGCACTCCCAACGCGGCATCTGTTGTGGCCTGAAAACCACCCACCCAGTGGCTGGACTCATTCAGCCCACCCCTGAACCAGACCCAGCAACGCTCCTTTCGCATGCGGTGATTCTGACGGATTCCTCACTTGAGCCAGACCGAAAAGGCGCTTAGGTTCTTAGAAGATCCGAAAATACAAGGGTTTGTCAGAGAACTGGCAAATAGTGATGCGTTGCATCGCCAGCGCTTTGTTCCTGCTGGCCCATGGTCTGCTTGTGCTCGAGCACATCACCATCGGCACCGCTCTTCATGGAATTGCCGAGTTGTTCCTGGCTCCATGGGCAGTGCGACACCGCGCTTGGGACATCATTGTGATTGGACTGATCTTCTGTGTTTTCGATCTCTGGGGAACACTGCGACTGCTCAACGGCGTGGCCTAACTCCCCAATCGCTGAATCCAGAACCCAGCCACCTGCCAGCCGGACCAGAGAAAGATCGCCAGAAAAACCCAGTTCAACCAGGCTGGACGTCGGTCGTTTTCGAACACTGCTCATTGAGTCGTGCACTTTGATTATAGGCCATAAAGACTGGTGTGACAACAGTGTGACATAAACCTTAGGTGTGACAAACGGTTGCTGTAACCTAAGACGGCGATGACTAGCCATAACAATTTATGAAGAGGCATCGCACCGATGTGCGAGTGAAAGATGGATACAGTCGCAGCAAATTCAGCTAATGAAAAAACGATAACAACGCGCAAAATGCATGAAAGAGACACAAAAAAGCCAGAAAACAAGCTTTTGACTTGAGTAACTGCCTTTTGAGCAGGTACTCAAAGCAAAAAAATGCAGTTACAGCAATGATTTACGGAGCAACTGCTGTCCAATTGCATAAAGACTTGGACACGGAGAAAACATTCGCGACAGTTGCCATCGGCATCGGTCAGCCAACCAAGGCTGAACAGGCTCAAGACAGTCAATGGACACTGGATAGCTGCTCGGTCGGCATTACTGGCAGGATCAAGCAGACACCGCCACAGGCTTCGACTCACAAGGCTCTGTATCAAGCGCAAGAAGTAGTGGATAGGCAATACAGAAGACAAGAGCTATGACGCCATACAGAAGCGCACAAGCATCACTGACACACAAACTAATTAAGTGAGTTGGACGAATCAGCCAAAGTGATTATTGAACAAGTCATGCTTGCTGGAAAGTTGCGGTATTAGTCGCCGCTAAGCAAGAAATAAATCATCACAGCAGAGAAACATAAATACCTACATACCCATAGATGTTGTTGGATAGTAGAAAATGAAGGGTGGGTATAGGGACAATTTGCGTCCTAGCACCATCGTTATATGAGCTCCGACATTTTTGTTGAAATTTGAAGGCTAGAAGGCTGATTTATCGGGTTAATCAGACCATTGACGCATTAAAAATCCCCTGTCAATGCAGGGGGTTTGATGAGGGCGTAGGCTCAACAGGTCTGACCAAGCATTCTGTCCTGTCCTAAATTCTTGAACATACGGCTTGATTTTTCGTCATATTTAGTATTTGAGGTTTCCGTTCACTACCCCGTACTATACCACCAGCCACGCTTTCAAGCTCCTCGTCTGACAATTCTACTACTTCTGGCATTGATTGAATATCTTCCGAGGTAATTGCAAACCCAGCTGCTTTAGCAATCTCCACAACAGCATCTGAATCCGCAGCTCCATTGAGTTGTTCCTGAAGGCTGGTGTCGCCTTCGACCTTCTCAAGAAAGGCTTTGAATTGCTCTTCTGACATTGGTGATGAAGGGTGTTAGTGCTGTGTATAGCAGTATCAGTCGTCAGGTGATGTTCGTCTAGGCACAGTTCTCACGGAGAGAGGGCTTAAATAATGTTTAGTGCCAGGTATTGAAGGCTGATTATTGAACCTGTAAGGCGTTGAATGATCTCTTAGGCGATTGTATCTACAACACCAATAAGACGCTATACAGTGGCTTGTAGGCTAGGTACAGAGGCTTTAAGCAATGAACAAGCTAATCGTTATTGGATTTCTATCTGTAGGTCTTATGTCCTGTAGTGACAAATATGAAAGGATAAATAAATCACTCGATTTAGGGAGGTGTCAGTAAGCAATACCGGCGATGGTATGTTCACGAGGCGAGAGCCTTGAAATCGACTGCGATAACAAGGCTTTTTAGACCTGTGATCAAGATCACAGAAATCTTTGACGCAGGTCATCACACGGTCCAGTGATTGAGGAGATGGTGTGTACATCGGCGGGGGAGACCCCAAAGACACAAACCACTCAATTCCCTCAAGACTCATTGCTTTGACTTTCCTCATGCCCTGGCAGCAATCGTTCCAAGGCAGCAGTGCAGATAACGTTGTTTACACCTTCTCCAACAATCAGACCATAGACGCTGGAGAAGGTGACAACTTTGTCCTGAGCCTTGGCAATAACACCGAGGCACACTCCGGTAATGGTAATGATACCTTCATCATGCTTGGAGAGAATCAGGAGGTTCGCTCATCAGGCGGCGACAACGTCGTAATGACCGGATTTGGCGATGACTTGGTTGTATTAGGAGACGGCGATGACTGGGTGACCTCTTTTGGAGGAGATAACACGATTAATACAGCCGGTGGAGACGATTACATCAAAGTGGGCGATGGCAATGACTGGCTTTTTAGTGGTGATGGTGATGACATCATTCATGGTGGAGGCGGAAGCAACTTCATTAA
>QCTG01000034.1 GCA_003211235.1 Synechococcus sp. AG-673-B04 | reverse complement strand
GAGAAGGGCCACACCATCCCCGAGCCGGGCAACCTGGCGCTGAAGATCCGCATCGGCAAACTGATGCTGCTCCTGCAGCTGAGACACGTCCAACACCCGCTCCAGCACGCCGCGACCTGAGCCGAGCAACAGCATGTCGTCGTCGATCAGTGCCGTCGCCAAGGGCTGTGGCTCCCGACCCAGCAGGGCACCGCGACCGCTGATCAATCCCATGCCGCGGTAACTGCTGATCTGCAAATCGGTCCCCGCAAGGCTGCGGGTTTGCCAGAACCGCTGCAGGAAGCGACGAGCCCCATCATCATCGCGGCTGGTGAGAGCCAGCACCCAGCCCGGTGCATCGTCGGCATCGAGAAGGATCAGGCTCAGTTCGGGCCCTAACCAGCTGGCCAGCTCAACATCAAAATCAAGGCCGGCCATGGCAAAGGCGCCATCGCGCCACTGACGAGCTCCATCCCGGGCAGCCCGCCGCTGCTTCGCTGGTGCAACCGCTTGGGCATAGGCGGGAAGACGGGCCGGATCAGCAAGCCAATGCAGCGACAAAGCGGTATCCCGCGGAACAAAGCGGGCGGCCCTCGGCAGGTTTAATGGCTGTCGTACCAAAGAGACCGGGCTGCGGCGATCGATCCCCCAGAGCAGGCCAGCGAACAGCAACAACAAAGACAGGGTGGCCGCAGCCACCGCCGTGATGAAAGAGCGGGCCTGCATGGGCCTGCGATGCCGAATAACGCCATCTTTGTCCATCACCGCAGAATGGCGCCATGAATGGTCTTCATCCACGGTCGATCAGCGCTCCAGAGCTGCAGAAATGGCTGCAAGAGGAACGGTTGGATCCGCTGCTGGTTGATGTGCGTGAGGAGCAAGAACTGGAGATCGCCCCCTTCCCAGCACCCGTGTTGCACCTCCCGCTCAGCCGATCCGAGGCCTGGCTGCCTGATCTGGACCGGCGGCTTCCGGAGGATCGTGCTGTGGTTGTGCTCTGCCATGCCGGCGTGCGCAGCCTCCACTTCGGGCTGTGGCTGTTGGAACAGCGGCGGTCTCTGGAGGTGTGGAACCTTGAAGGTGGAATTGAAGCCTGGAGCCTGCAGGTGGACCCGAGCGTTCCCCGCTACTGATGAAGCCCCTGTCCTCCCGGCAAGAGCAGGTGCTGCAGGCCACGGTGCATCACTACGTAGACACGATGGAGCCGGTGGGCAGCCGCACCCTGGTCCAGCGCTTCGGCATGGATGCCAGCTCGGCCACGGTGCGGTCGGCCATGGGAGCTCTGGAGAAACGGGGGCTGCTGACCCAACCGCACACCTCAGCCGGTCGCATCCCCAGCGCCCTTGGCTACCGCCTCTATGTCGACGATCTGCTGCCGGAACCGGGGGTTGCGGTGCAATACCTCGAACGGGAGCTGGCTGGACTCAGCCTGCGCTGGGCCGCCCTCGACGATCTTTTGTTGCAACTGGCAAGACGGCTGACGGATTTCACCGGCCTGATGTGCCTGATCAGCCGGCCCCGGCAGCCTCAGGCGCAGCTGGAAGCCATCCGCCTCGTTCCCAGTGGCGACCGACTGCTTGTGATGCTGGTGGACGACAGCGGCCGCGCCAGTCATCTCAATCTGCGGCTCCCCCATGGGGCTGCTGAAGAACTGGCGGCGATGGAGCGCTGGACCGAAGAACAGTTGATGAAGGAAGGAGGCCTGAACTGGGGTGCACTCCCCCCCCCAACTGCACCGCAGCGGTGGTGTCCTGAAAAGCGCTCTGGAACAACCCACAACCACCCCGGATTGCCCCCTGGTGGTTCATGGCCTATCCCGATTGATTACCGAGCCTGAGTTTCAGACCAGCAGCGAACTCAGGCCCCTGCTGGAACTGATCGATGAGCAACCTGGTGCATTGGTGCATTCCAGCGAACAACCCAAGGTGTGGATCGGGAGTGAACACCCCCAGAGCGCATTACAGGCCTGTTCCGTTGTGCAGGCCCCTTATCGCGTTGGAAGCGAGGGCTGCGGCCAGGTGGCCCTGGTGGGGCCGATGCGAATGGCCTATGCCACCGCCAGGGCCGCCGTGCAGCGGGTGGCCCGGCATCTTGATCTACTGCTCAACTGAGCTGATCTCCCAACTTTTCAGCCACCGTGTTGACATCTTTGTCTCCCCGGCCCGAACAGTTGATCACCACTTCCGTGCCCTGGGGAAGGGTGGGGCAGAGCTGCTCCAGCCAGGCGAAGGCATGGGCCGTTTCCAGCGCGGGGATGATTCCTTCCAGTTCACTGACCAAACGCAGAGCATCGAGGGCCTGCTGATCGGTCACCGCGGCATATTCGGCGCGGCCGATTTCTCTTAAATAACTGTGTTCAGGCCCCACTCCGGGGTAATCGAGACCGGCCGAAATGGAGTGGGCCTCCATAACCTGACCGTCACCGTCCTGCAACAGCAAACTCATGGCCCCGTGAAGCACCCCGGCACGGCCCTCGGTGATCGTGGCGGCATGGCGCCCGGTGGCCACACCATCTCCAGCAGCCTCCACACCGATCAAGCGCACATCGGTGCATTCCACGAACGGATGGAACAGGCCCATGGCGTTGGAACCTCCACCGACGCAAGCCATCAGCACATCAGGCAGTCGCCCGAAGGCCTCATGGCACTGCTGTCGCGACTCCTGACCGATCACGGCGTGGAAGTCCCGCACCAGCATTGGATAGGGATGGGGCCCGGCGACAGATCCAAGGATGTAGTGGGTGGTCTCCACATTGGTGACCCAGTCCCGGATCGCTTCACTGGTGGCGTCTTTAAGCGTTGCGGTACCAGCGGTCACCGGCTGAACAGTGGCACCCAGCAAACGCATCCTGAACACATTGAGCGCCTGGCGGCGCATGTCTTCCGCCCCCATATAAATGACGCACTGCAGACCAAAACGGGCGCACACCGTAGCTGTCGCCACACCGTGCTGACCTGCTCCGGTCTCGGCAATAATCCGCTTCTTGCCCATACGCAGAGCAAGCAGAGCCTGGCCGAGCGCATTGTTGATTTTGTGGGCGCCGGTGTGATTCAGATCCTCACGCTTGAGCCAGATGCGCGGCCCGCCATCGTCACGTCGGTAATGCGCCGTCAGTCGTTCAGCTTCGTAGAGCGGAGTTGCTCGGCCAACGTAATTCTTGAGCAGGTGATTGAGCTCGGTGGTAAAGGCGGGGTCCTTCCAAGCCAGCGCAGCCGCTTGCTCCAGTTCCGCCAGAGCGGGCATCAGTGTTTCTGGCACGTACTGGCCACCGAAGCGTCCAAAGCGGCCATGAGCTCCAGGACGCATGGAGGGCTGCAGGCTGGCGGGATCCGGAGTGCTGGGGTTGGGCAGGGTGCTAGTCACGGATCCACGTTGGAGCGTTGCGCAAGCGTAGTGAGCAAGGGCGCAGGCAGGATGAAGCGGATTGCACAACGGTAATGCCGAAGGGCGGCTGGCAGGAATTCAGCAGTAACGACAGCCTGCAGCGCCCCACCACAGTGGCGGAGCCAGCCCCTAGGACGGAGCAGATCGTTCGGGTTCAGCCAACCCGCGGCGGAAAAGGTGGCAAAACGGTGACGGTGATCCGCGGACTTGAGCTGGACAGCAAGGGGATCAAGGTTCTGCTGAAGAAGCTCAAGACCCGGATCGGCAGCGGCGGCACGGCCAAGGACGGCGTGATTGAACTGCAGGGAGACCAGGTGGACCTGGCCCTTGAACTGCTGACTCAGGAGGGCTACCGCCCGAAGCGCGCCGGTGGCTGAGGGAGAATGCGGCCCGTCTTGAGTCTTGGCCATGCCCGCCAGCCCCACCTACGGAGAGCTCACCAACCAGGGGGCTTCCACCAACATCGCCTGGCACCAGGCGTCTGTGGACCGCTCGGGACGGGCGGAACAGCGGGGCCACCGCAGCGCCATCCTCTGGTTTACCGGCCTGTCAGGATCCGGTAAGAGCACCCTGGCCAACGCGGTCAACGCAGCCCTGTTCGAACGCGGTCTGGCGACCTACGTGCTGGATGGCGACAACGTGCGCCATGGCCTGTGCAAAGACCTCGGTTTCTCCGATGCGGACCGCGAAGAAAACATCCGACGCATCGGTGAGGTAGCCAAGCTTTTCCTTGATGCGGGCGTGATCGTGCTGACCGCATTCGTCTCCCCCTTCCGAGCCGACCGCGACAAGGCACGCGCCCTTGTGGAGAGCGGCGATTTCCTCGAGATCCATTGCGCCGCCGATCTGGAGGTGTGTGAATCCCGCGATCCCAAAGGGCTCTACGCCAAAGCCCGGGCAGGACAGATCAAGGAATTCACCGGCATTTCCAGCCCCTACGAAGCACCGGACAGTCCAGAAATGGCGATCGACACCGGCAGCCAGGATCTGGCCGCATCGGTGGACGTGGTGATCAAGGCCCTGCAGGACCGGGGTGTGATTCCCCCTGCTTGAGTTGAGGGGAGACGCCATCAGACCGTGCCGCGTCGGATCGTGCCGCATCAGACCGTGCCTCATCAGCGAGTGACTTGATGCAGCTGGCCACCGGCACCGCGAGAAGCAATCCGAGCAAATCACCGAACCCGAAGATGGCTCCCACCCGGGAGCCGATCGGCAGTGAGATCAGCAACCAGGCCGGATGCAGGCCAACGATGCTGCCCATGAGCCTTGGCTGAATCACCTGGTCCACCAGTTGGCCGACCAGGATTGCCGCAGCCAGGAGCTCAAGCCCGGTTCGGGGGTCCTGAACACCGAGAACGGCACTCACGAAAACGATGGTGATGGCGCTGGCGTAGGGGATCAGCGTGGTGAAGCCAATCAGCACAGCGAACAGCACTCCGTAGGGAATCTCCAGCAGCGTGAACACCAGCAACTGGCCAGCGCAGAGAATCAACGCCAGCAACACCTGGCCAGCGAAATAACCACGGAAGGTGCGTTCCAAAGTGGCCGTGACTCGTTCTCGCCACTGCTCCGGCAGCCACTGGGCCAGTCCGGCAGTGATCGGATCGGCTCCCAGCAGGAGGAAGACAGCCAGCACCAGCACGATCACCAGATTGATCGTGATGCCAACGGTGGCACCGAGCAGGCCGAGCAGACGCTGGCTGAGCTGGGTTGCCACGAGGCTGATCCGAGAGACCAGATCGCTGCTGAGGTCCGCGAAATTGGCCGGCAGATCATGGGAAACAGCCCAGTTCTGGCTTTGATTAATCCACTGCTCGGCAGCCGCAAGTAACGCCGGAGAAGCACTGATCAGCTGGCTCAGCTGTTCGATCAGCAAGGGCACGAGCGCCACCGAAGCCAGCACAAGAAGACCCACCGTGACAAGCATCACGAGGATGATCGAGCTGGTTCGGCCAAGGGCACGAGCCATCAACCAACGACAGGGCAGATCCAGCAGAAAGGCGATCAGAGCGGCAGTAAGAAACAGCCCCGGGAACGGGGCGAACTGCACCAGAACGCGCTTCAGCACGAACGCATTCAGACCCACCAGCGGCAGAACCAATCCGAGCCGAAGCCAGGTGGGCCAGAAGGTCATGACCGGCGAAGCCAGATGAAATCAGCGTTAATCAACAGGGTTAAGACGGCTGGTTGCACTGACGTAATGGCACCAGAAAGCCAGCCAGGCTGCAATGCCGAGGAACTTGAACCCTTCCTCAAACACCTGAACCGTCTGATAAACCGTCTCGTACGGGAACGGGAAAATCTGCTGAAAAACCCCCTGCAGAGCATCGGTCACAACGGATGCACCGAGCAGAACCACCGCCAGAACGAACGTGTCGCCGGCGAAGCGTTTCAACGGGCCGCGAAATTTGAACAGCAGCAACCCTGTGAAGAATGCATAGGTGACGTACAGGAACGCCTCACCGAGGTAGCGGTCATGCACGAGGAACATGTCGTCCAGGCAGAGCCAGAGCGAAAAACCGCCGCCGCAGTATGCGAACTGGCGATACAGCGCAAGACCTTGGATCTGCCGTGTAGCCGCTGCGAACAACGCGATCGCCGCAGCCGCCATCCACAGCAGATAGCCAACGCTGGAAAGAAATCCCTGGCCTAATGGCGCATCACAGGATTGGGCCAGGTCACGCAAGACCAGCTTGGCGCTGATGCCTTCGGCATTGCTCCAGAGCAAGGCGACGGCATAAACCACAACTGCTGGCAACAGGGTGCGCAGAACCGTGGAGCGGATGGTGGACATCGTCATGACTTCATTTGGGCGAGATAGTCGCTGCTCCCCAAATCGAGCAGGCGGGAATCCTTGGCCACCACCGTGTCATGCAGGCTGCTGCGGTAGTCCGCCAGGCGCTGAGCCAAACCGGCGTGCGCCACCGAAAGGATCTGTGCCGCAAGAAGGCCGGCATTGAGACCACCGCCGATGGCAACGGTGGCCACAGGAACACCACCAGGCATCTGCACGATGGAGTGGAGTGAATCCACTCCGGAGAGCGCCCGACTCATCACCGGGACGCCGATCACCGGCAGGGTGGTGAGGGACGCCACCATCCCGGGCAGATGGGCCGCTCCTCCAGCCCCGGCAATAATCACGCCAAAGCCCTGATCACGGGCTTTTTGAGCGAAATCCACCATTTCAAGCGGCGTGCGGTGAGCCGAAAGCACCCGGACCTCCACCTCCACACCCATATCCCTCAAGATGGCTGCGGCCGGCTCCATGGTGGGCAGGTCGGAATCGCTGCCCATCACCAGGGCCACACGGGGAAGCACTGTCGTCATTCGCAGTGAACAGCAAGACTGCCATCGTCCCGCAACCGCCCCTAGCAGCCAAACCCGATGCGACGGATCACCGACGTGCGGCTGCCGCATCCCCGTCTGGGCGATACGGATCAACGTCACACCCTCACCCTGGATCAAAACCTGAACATCCAGGCGATCCAGCGGATGGCTGTCGGTGATTCGGAGGCAGCCAACAACTGGAAGGGCGACTGGATCAGCCCCCGAGGCATCGACCTGCAAATCAACGGCGGCCTTGGGTTGGCGTTTCCGGAACTCACCCCAGCTGACTTGCCCCGACTGCTTCAGCTGCTGGAGCTTCTCTGGCAGGACGGGGTGGAGGCGATTGCACCAACCCTGGTGACCTGTGGGGTGGCACCCCTGCGCCAGGCCCTTGGGGTGCTGCGGGAGGCCCGCTCCAACGCAGGAGCTGGATGTTGCCGGCTGTTGGGGGCTCACCTGGAAGGTCCGTTCCTTGCGGCGGCCCGCCGAGGCGCCCATCCCCGCCAACACCTGGCAGCTCCGAGCCTGAACGCTCTGGAAAAACGGATCGGTGGGTTTGAAACTGAGATCTCGCTGGTGACGCTGGCCCCTGAGCTGGAGGGGGCCTCCAGCGTGATTCAACGGCTGCGAGAACTGGGCATCGGCATAGCGCTCGGCCACAGCGCTGCCACAGACGTGCAAGCCCGGGCCGGTTTTGATCAGGGCGTCGGAATGATCACCCATGCCTTCAACGCCATGGCAGGGCTGCACCACCGGGCACCGGGACCGCTTGGCGAGGCATGCCGTCGCGGCGGCATCGCTCTGGGGCTGATTGCCGATGGCGTGCATGTGGATCCAACGATGGCGGTGCTACTGCAACGGCTGGCGCCCGAACAGACCGTGCTGGTCAGCGATGCGCTGGCCCCCTACGGCTTGAACGATGGCGAACACCGCTGGGACGCACGCGTGCTTCTGGTGAAGAACGGCACCTGCCGTCTGGACGACGGCACCCTCGCCGGCGTGACCTTGCCGCAGCTTGAGGGGGTGAAACGTCTCGCCCGCTGGAGCGGCGCTCCGTCTGCAGCCATCTGGAGTGCCACCGTGGCCCCAAGACAGGTTCTCGCCGACACACCATCGATCCAGGACGCACTGATCGGCCGCTCCCTGAACGACCTTCTGCGCTGGACCATGGCCGACGGAGACTTGCACTGGAGCTGCGCTGCTTAGGATCCCGCCGTCTCAGCACCTAACCCGATGGCCACCGATCAGCTGCTGGAACAGAAACAGGCCGAAAAACAGGAGGTGAAGGGCTACTTCGAGACCACCGGCTTTGATCGCTGGAACCGCATCTACAGCGAAAGCGACGATGTGAACAAGGTGCAGCGCAACATCCGCATCGGTCATCAAAAGACGGTGGATGAAGTTCTGGCCTGGATCAAAGAGAGCGAGGAACTCAACGAGGAGAGCTTCTGCGATGCCGGCTGCGGCGTCGGCAGCCTCAGCCTGCCGCTAGCAGCCCTGGGCGCCGGATCAATCAGCGCCAGCGACATCTCCGAAGCGATGGCCAGCGAAGCGGATCGGCGTGCCAGAGAAGCCGGACTCGACATGAACAAGCTCCGCTTCAGCGCCTCGGATCTGGAGAGCATCCAAGGGTCGTTCCACACGGTGTGCTGCCTGGATGTGTTCATCCATTACCCGCAGCAACCGGCCGAAGAGATGGTGAAACACCTCTGCAGCCTCACCGAGGAGCGGTTGATCGTGAGCTTTGCGCCTTACACCCCACTGCTGGCGTTGTTGAAAGGCATTGGCCAGTTGTTCCCTGGTCCCAGCAAAACAACCCGGGCCTACACCCTGAAGGAGGGTGGCATTCTGAAGGCAGCGGAAGCCTGTGGCTTCAAGTTGGTGCGCCGCAGCCTCAACAAGGCGCCTTTCTACTTTTCACGGCTGATCGAATTCCGCAAGGCGTGAGTGTCTTCAGAAGGTGGATCGGCGCAGAGATCTGCGCCTCTCAGTTGAGGGAGACCACTCAGTTTCCAGGCGTGTAAGCGGTACCCGCCATCTCCAGGAGTTGCGTCGGCCGCGATCTCACGGTTGAGCTGGTAAAGCGGATCGCATAACAACGGGCTTCCCAACTGCGCCAGATGGATACGAATTTGATGGGGTCGGCCTGTAGTGATCGTCACCTCCAAACGATCACCAACCGCGGTTCGCTCCAAAAGCTTGAATTCGGAAAGGGCTGAAAGACGTTTCCGAACTGGCTCACCCCCCATCGGTTCCGGGCCCCAGATCCATCCCAGCAACGGATGCTGCCGCTCGACCACATCGGCATTCACCGTCAGGCTGCACCCCTGCTCCAACTCCGGGACCTGGCGAGCCCAGGCCTGATACACCTTGCGGCAGCCTCCATCCGGAAGGAACTGCCTCGAAAGCGAAGCCCGGGTCTGGGGATTCCTGGCACAAACCTGCAAGCCTGAGGTGTATCGCCCAAGTCGATGCACCGGCCGTGCTCCGGTCGACTCCAGCAGTGCCGTGAGCGTATGGCGCAAAAAGCCTCCCCCAGGCACCACCGGCAGGCCCGACGGCTTATTGATCACCATCACGTCACCGTCGTCATGGATCGTGTCCCACTGATCGGGGATCGCCTGTTCCAACCAGGGTGGGCGCCGCCATTGAATCTGTTCAGTGCCGTTCAGCACCACATCAGCCGCCAACCCCTTCCCGTTGCACTCCAGCTCCCCGTTGGCGATCCGCTCGCGCCACAACATCACAGGGGAATGGCGGTAGCGCCGAGCCATCCATTCGCTCAACAGGCTGCCAGATGCATCCAGAGGCATGCGATCGCGATAGGTCCAGCCCTGGTTGAGAGTCGCGTCGCGCCAGCCGGTTCTCAAGTCACCAGTCGGTGCTCAAGGGCGTAGCGCACCAGTTCGGTGCGGCTTGAGGTGCCCGTTTTGTTGAACAACCGGCTCACGTACTTCTCCACATTGCGGATCGACGTCTCCAGTTGCCTGGCAATTTCCTTGTTCATCAAGCCTTCAGCCACCAGCTGCAGCACGCTCGCTTCCCGAGGCGTGAAGCTGTGCTCCACCGGATCGGTGGAGGGCAGCGCTTCCGCCTGCGCCAGCAGCGAGCGGATTTCTGTGATCTGCTTCGCCATCTGACCCATATCCGTGTCGGCAAAACGCGCCGCTTCCTGCAGCAGACGTTGCTGACGCTGGGCCACATTGCGCACCCGCGCCACCAACTCATCCGGGTCGAACGGTTTGGGGATGTAGTCATCTACCCCAGCCAGGTAGCCCTGGGTGCGGTCGGCGGTCATCCCCTTCGCGGTGAGGAAGATCACTGGCGTACCGCCGAGTCGTTCATCCGCCCGCAGCTTTTGCAGCAAGCCATAGCCATCCAGCCTTGGCATCATCACGTCGCTGATCACCACATCGGGCAGCATCTGCTGTGCCTTGGCGAATCCTTCTTCGCCATCCACCGCCGTCGTCACATCGAACCCCTCGTCTTCGAGGTAGGCCTGCACGGCTGTGCGCAGACCCGGTTCGTCATCCACCAGCAGCAGGCGCGGAGCCGGCGCCGCGGACTCTGCTGATTCAGCAGTGTTGGAAGGGGCGTCGCTCATGGCCTGGATCACTATGGCAGCAATGTATTGAGCCTGCTCTCAGGGGGCCAGTGCGGGTAACTGCTCCTGACGTTCGGGGATCAGGGTCGAAAAGCCCATATCCAGTGCTTTCTGGCGCAACAAGCCAGGGTCGGTTCCCGCTACCTCCGGCACACAGGCCGCCCACCACACCAGGTGATCCTCCCGGTTGATATCACTCACTGAACCACCGGGATTGAGCGTGCGCACATACACCGCCGAGGCGGTGCGCTTGACCCGGACAGGCCGGGTGGGGCTGCAACGCACCGATTCGAAATAGACGTTGATGTCGTTGGGTGACTCCTCCCAAAGGCGATAGCGACGCGACTGGGGGTCGGTAGCGACCTGCTCGATGGAATAGATGCCGAGGGTCAGCTCCCCACCGGCCACGGGCCGCTGAATCAACAGCTGCAGATCCTGAGGCCGCTGGGCCTTCATCTCATCCATCACGTCCTGACGACTGAAGCTTTGCCCCGGCAAGGGGACGAACACCAGGCTCAAGCCCAGCAGGACGAACGGGACGCGCAGACCCATGCCGGAGAGGAGCAAAAGAGGCCACCATGATCGCAACTGTTTCAAAAGTCAGCTGACCAACCAGCCCCTGCTTCTGGATTTTCAGGCGACCACCCCGTGCGCCCCTGAAGTGGTGGACGCCATGGCGCCGTATTGGAGCGAAGCCTGGGGCAATCCCTCCAGCCGCCAGCATCGCCTGGGCCTGCATGCCTCCGCCGCAGTGAATCTGGCTCGGCGGCAGCTGGCCGAAAGCCTGGACGTCGCGCCGGAACGGGTGGTGTTCACAAGTGGCGCCACCGAAGCGAACAACCTTGCCCTGCTGGGCCATGCCCGCCACTGGGGACGTGGCCATGTGATCAGTGTGAGCACCGAACACCATGCCGTGCTGGATCCCCTGATTCAGCTGAAGCGCGAAGGCTTTGCCGTGACATTGCTGCGGCCGGGAGCCGATGGCCTTATCGATCCGTCACAACTGCAGGAAGCGATCACCGCCGACACTCGACTTGTGAGTGTGATGGCCGCCAACAACGAGCTCGGAGTGCTCCAGCCCATGGAGGACATCGCGGCGATCTGCCGCCGTCAGGGCATCACCCTCCACAGCGATGCCGCCCAGGCTTTTGGACACATCCCATTTCAGCCGGATCAACTGGGGCTGGATCTGGTCAGCCTAAGTGCCCACAAGCTCTACGGCCCGAAGGGAATAGGAGCGCTGGTGATTCGCGAGGGCATCGAGCTGGAACCCCTGCAGTGGGGTGGCGGCCAGGAGGCAGGCCTGCGCGCCGGCACGCTGCCGACGGCACTGATCGTTGGGTTTGCAATGGCGGCCCAACTGGCCATGGCCGATCTGCCGGAGCGGCAGCAACAACAAGGGGCACTACGCGATCAGCTCTGGACTGAACTCAGGCGGCGCATCCCCGATCTTCAACGCAACGGAGCCGAGCAGCCAAGGCTGAGCCACAACCTCAACGTCACCATTCCGGGCGTCAACGGAACACGACTGCACCGGGCCCTGCGACCCCACCTGGCCTGCAGCAGCGGTTCAGCCTGCAGCAATGGCGAACCCTCCCATGTGCTCCAGGCCCTCGGCCGCAGTCGATCCGAAGCCGAAGCCTCCCTGCGACTCAGTCTGGGGCGAAGCACCACCAGCGCTGATATCCAGGCAGCCGTGAGTTGCATCGGCGATGCCGTGGATCAACTGAACCAGCCACGCTGATGTCTGACGGCATTGGTTCATATCGCTACTTTTCGGCCATCAGCATTGGCCGGCATGACGGCTGCGCGACCCACCCTCAGGCCACTGCAGGCGATTGAAGACGGCTGGGCCGCCTTTGCGAGAGCCCCCTGGACCTTTCTGCTGTACGAGCTGCTCGCCGGAAGCATCGCCCTGTTGTTCGCTCTGATCGCCATCGGCGGCGAATCACGACTCACCGGCCTGATCGATACGCCTCACATGGCCGTGGCGTGGATGGGACTCCTGCTTGGCCTGGTGGGTTACGCCATCACCACCACCTGGGGGATGGTCGGACTGGTTCGGGGAGCCCATGAAAGCCTCCAGGGCAACCGACCGTCATTTGCAACATTCACACGCTTTGATGGTGCCGTCTGGACCTTGATCTGGCGCTGGCTGGTAGTTGGGCTCGCCCTCACCCTGATCAAGCTGGGCTTCGGCCTGTACAGCGTGAATGCCGTGCTGGCGCTGATCCCCCTGGTGATCGCGATCGCCCTGGCTCTGTATCTCCTGGTTAATCAGCAGTTTTTCCTGCAGATCTCTCTGTTCGAGGAGAACAATCTGATCGGAACGATTCAGCGAGGCCGCAGCCTTAACGACCCGCGCTGGTGGCGGATGCTTGGCTTCATCATCACCTTGGCCCTGGTCAATCTGCTCCTGAGCCTCGTGGTGCTCTTCACGGGTTTCATTGTCGCCATCCCGCTGATGCACTGCATCTCCACAGCGGCATACCTGCAACTGCGCGATCAGCTCACTTGAACCTGCAGGCCAAGCGCCACTTGGCACTGCGGCTGCGTGAATTGCGTTCCTCTTCCTCGGGTGTGGCCACCAGAGGTTTGCGGGTGATGCGTTGCAGCCGCTCATCCTTCAGAAAGGCAGTCTTCACACGCCGATCCTCCAGGGAGTGGAAACTGATGATGCCGAGGACGCCTTCCGGTTCCAGCCAGCCTGGAGCCTGATCAAGCAGACGGTCGAGCGCCCCCAACTCATCGTTCACCGCGATGCGCAAGGCCTGAAAGGTGCGGGTGGCGGGGTGAATCCTGCCGCGACGTGCCTTGGGGGGATAGCAACCAGCCACGGCATAGGCCAAAGCCGCTGTTCCGCTGTACGCCCCGTCAGATGCCAGATCGGCCTTGATCCGCCGAGCGATGCGACGCGACAGCCGCTCCTCGCCATAGCCGTAGATCAGATCCGCCAGCTCATTTTCCTCCAGGCGCTCAATCAGCTCAGCGGCCGTCTCGACATCACCGGAAGTGTCCATTCGC
>QCTG01000033.1 GCA_003211235.1 Synechococcus sp. AG-673-B04 | reverse complement strand
GCCTTCTCCGTGATTCATTCAGTCGACTCCCTGGCACTGGCCGAGCGCGTCTCACGCATCTCTGCCGAGGAAGAGGTTTCCCCGTCCGTGCTGCTGCAGGTCAAGCTGCGGCCCGATCCGAGCAAAGGTGGTTTTGACGCCAATCAACTGAAATCGGTCTGGCCGCAGATTTCCACTCTTCCAGTCATACGAGTTGTCGGGTTGATGACCATGGCTCCTCTCGATTGCCTTGCGATCGATCGGCAGGCGTTGTTCCGCGAATGCCGCGATCTGGCTGATCGCCTGGCACTGACGGATTGTTCGATGGGGATGAGTGGTGATTGGCGCGAAGCCACGGCGGCAGGAAGCACCTGGTTGCGCGTGGGGTCAGCGCTGTTCGGGGATCGGCCGGTGTCAGCGCCGGCCATGGGCTGACTTGCTGAGGGTTGGCTGAAACGTTATTCAAGGTCATAGGTGTTCCCTGTCTCCGGGATCCCCGCCATGTCTCAGCCTGAGAGGAGTTCCAAGGTGTCGCTCATTTCCCGCCTGCGTGCTGTCGTCGCCGGAGACGATTATCTCGATGGTGATCTGGATGATTTGGTCTACGACGATGATCAAGTGGAGCAAGACCAGCGGGCGGCCCAGGCCGACGGTGGTGCCTTGGCCACCATTGGTGACAGCAACCCCTTCGATCTGGGTGACAGCCTGCCTGGCTCGAATGTGATCGGCATGCCCGGCATCAGCTCGGCCGCGGCGGAGGTGAACCTGATGGAACCCCGCAGCTTTGATGAGATGCCTCGCGCCATTCAGGCCCTTCGTGAGCGCAAAACGGTCATCCTTAATCTCACGATGATGGAGCCCGATCAGGCGCAAAGGGCCGTTGATTTCGTTGCCGGGGGCACCTTCGCCATTGATGGCCACCAAGAGCGTGTTGGCGAGAGCATCTTTCTCTTTGCTCCCAGCTGCGTCACGGTGACCAACACCAGCCAAGAAGACGCGTCTTCTCCAACCGTGGTCAGCCGCGAAATGGATGTGTCCGAGCAGCCTGATACCGCGGCAGCTCCCTCGCCTGCTTGGGGCGCTGCAGCCCTCTGAGGTCGACTGGAGTGTCCCCTTCCATCGGTGTGATTGGCCTGGGCCGTATGGCCCAGGCTCTGATTGAACCCCTGCTCGCGTCCGGTTCCGTTGAGCCGGATCAGGTGCTTGCTGTTGTAGGTCGCCCGGAATCAGCAGCTGCGTTGAAGCAGGGAGTTTTCGCTCGGTGCACCATTCATGCCGCTGCGTCGGCTGATTCCGCAGAGGTCTTGAAGGCGCCTTTGCAGCTGTTGGCCATCAAGCCCCAGCAGGTTGAGCTTGCAGCAGCGTCCTTCCCTGCCGTCGAGGGATCCCCTCTTCTGGTGTCGGTCCTCGCAGGGGTCACTCTGTCTCGGTTGCAGCGGTTGTTCCCCTCTCATCGGGTGGTGCGTGCTGTTCCGAACACACCGGCACTGGTTGGTCAGGGACTGACGGCCCTGGCTTGGGGTGACAACATATCTTCGTCTCAACGCCAAAAGGTTCAGGCTCTCTTCTCTGGGGTTGGCGAGGTTTTGCAGCTGCCAGAAGAGAAGCTCGATGCTTTTTTGGCACTGACATCCTCCGGTCCGGCGTTTGTCGCTCTTGTGGCGGAAGCGATGGCCGATGGTGGTGTGGCAGCGGGATTGCCCCGTGATCTGGCCCATCGTCTCGCCCATCGCACCCTGGCTGGATCGGCGGCCTTGTTGGATCAGCGCCAGCTTCATCCGGCCACGCTGAAGGACATGGTCACCTCTCCTGGAGGCACCACCATTGCTGGAGTTCGGGCTCTGGAGCGTGGAGGTTTGCGTTCAGCACTGATGGAAGCTGTGATTGCCGCCGCTGAGCGCAGCCGAGAGCTGGCCTGATCCGGAGTTCAAGCTGCCTGAACCGGGGATTGGCTCAGCAGCGAGTCGTAAAGCGTTTCGATGGCGTCGATGTTGCGTTCGATCGTGTATCGAGCCAAGGCCCGTTCGCGGGCTTTGCGGCCCAGTTCAGCGGTCAGAACAGGTTGTTCCAGCAACACCGGCAGCAAGGTGCGCAGCTGTGAGGTGACTCCCTGGGTGCTCAGCACGATCCCTGCTCCGTCATTGAGCACTTCACCATCGGCTCCGGCATCGGTGGCGACGCAGGCGGTTCCACAGGCCATCGCTTCGAGCAGTGCAAGGGACAGTCCCTCCACGAGGCTGGGCAGAACGAAGACCTCGGCAACCTGCATGAGTGCGATGCGTGTGCCCTGGTCGGGCTCGTAGCCCCACCAGATCACCGATTGATCGTCGTATTGATTGATCAGGCTGCTGCGCAGAGGGCCATCTCCCACGATCACAAGGCAGCTGTCGCAGGGATCTGCAACCCGCCAGGCCTGAAGCAGTGCTTCCACGTTCTTTTCAGTGGCCAGGCGGCCCACATAGAGAAAGATTCGTTTTGGGCCGATTCGCTCCCGTACCTTTTGCAGCGTGGGGGAGGGACAGCTGGGGAGGGCAGGGGACCAGCGATTGATATCAACCCCGTTGGGAATGACCACAAGCCGCTGTTCCGGAACTCCAAGGCGCACCAGCACATCCGCCTGCAGCTGGGAGAACACGATCACCCGGTCGTATTTCGCTAGAGCCGGGGCGTACAGCTGATAGGTGAGTTGCTGAGTGCCGGCAGTGATGTTGCGCAGCCCCGCCTCGAAGGGGGGATGGAACGTTGCAACGAGGGGAACCCCCAGCTGTTGGCAGAGCTCCGGCAGACGGAAATCCAGAGGCGAGAGGGTGAGGCTGGCATGGACGATGTCTGGTTTCAGTCGCTCCAGAGATTCCCGTAATTCCCGCTGGGCCCTGGGAGAAGGGATTGTGTAAACCTGCGATTTCACCAGGTAGGGCAGGCTGACATCAGGATCGTTTGCCAGCAGTGAGGTGGCAGGGCTTTCCGGATCCCGCGGGTTGTCGAAATGAATGAAATGCGTCTGGTGGCCTCTGCTGCGCAGGGCCTCCGTGGTGCTGAGCCCGTAGGAGACGTTCCCGCAAAACGGTGACTTCTTTCCCAGCCAGGCAATTTGAACCAAGCTTGAGGATCCTCAACAGGCAGAAACTAGCAGCGCTGCCACGGTCTTTCGATCAGAGCTGCCGTCAGGGCCAGACCCGCCAGCAGCAGGAGCACCGGCTGCAGTCCGATGCTGCTCACAAGGGTTCCCGCCAGCACCAGGGGCAGGCTGAGCGCAATGTTGATCAGGTTGTTCTGCAGTCCGAACACACGTCCTCGTTCGGATTCCGGTGTTTCCTCCTGAATGGTGGTCTGAGCGGGGATCGCCACCAGAGCTGCGCCCACGCCAAGAATTCCGCAGAGGCTGAGGGTGAACAAAAGGGAGACCCGCAGTTGGCTGAGCAGCACCAGGGTCCAGGTGATCGTGCCGAGTCCTGTGGCGCTCAGGATCCTGCGGCTGAATAGGTGACCTACCTGGGCGATCACCACGGCGCCGATGGCCATGCCGACGCCGCTCATGGCCAGGAGTGCTCCAAAACCCGAGGGTCCAAGACTCTCGATCAGAGCTGCGAGCTGCAGCGCCAGAACGTAGAGAGCGGCGAGAAGGCTGTAAAGCAGAACCAGATGCAGCATGGCGCCGCGTACGGAGGGCACCTGTTTCAGCACCTGAAGTCCCTCGCCGATCTCCTTCCATACCGATGCGGTGGATCTGGGTTTCGGAGCCTCTTCCAGGCTCAGACGCGTGATGCTGACAGCCGCCAGGCCGTAACAGACCGGTAAGAGAAGAAATTCCCCACCATCGATGCCGATCCTCAGCAGACCGTGATGCAGCGCTCTGAGAATCGGCTCGCCCAGTGCGAAACCCAGAATCGTCGCTCCCATGCTGGTGGCCTGATAGAGCGAGTTGGCGGCCAGCAGGTGCTGCCTTGGTACCACGAGGGGAATGGTGGCTTGTTCAGCGGGGGCGAAGAACTGGGTGAGGATTGATTCAATCAAGGTCATGCCCACAAGCCCCCAGTAGCCCCAGGGGAGCCCCAGCCATGTGGGACCGGGTAAAAGGCAAAGGGGTGCGAACAGCACCATCAGGGCGCGCAGGGCGTTGGAGGCCACCATCACCCGGCGTTTCGGCCAGCGATCTGCCCAGACACCGGCCACCGTCCCTAGCACCATGGCGGGAATGGTGTTGGCCACGAAGATGCCCGTGGCCAACAGTGTGATCACTTTGGTGCGGGTGCTGATGTCCAGTCCGTATCCGGAGGCCATATCGGCCAGAACCCCGGTGCCGTCTCCCATCAGCAGCAGGTGCTGATCGATCAGGAACACCATCAGCACGATGTAGAACTTGTCCGCAAGCTGCGAGAAGATCTGGCCTAACCAGAGCTTGCGGAAGTCCCGAAGTTGCAGCACAGCCTGGAGGCCTCTGCTGCCCTCGGGGTTGCTCCCTGTGGGCAGGGCGGGTTCGGGTGAGGAAAGGATCGGTCCGCTCAAAGGGGCGTTGCGTCGCAGATATGTTGGCTCATGCGCCCACCAGTAGGGATTCGCGAAGCATCGCCAGGGCGCGACTGCGTCGGTTCAGATGCACGCCGATCCAGCGCTCCACAACAGCCAGCAGCCGCAGCCATACCTTTTGGGGACCCATGAGCTCACCATCGCGTCGTCGCGGTATGTCGGGGCGGGTGAGCCGTTGCAGCAGCGCCAGTTCTGAGGGGTTCATCGTCACGGCAGCACCGGGCTGGGCACCGATGGCGAAGCCATCCTCAGGCAACAGGCTGCAACGCCACTCCCATTGCCCCAGTGGTGGATCGAGGGGCTTGCCGCTCAGGCAGCAGGTCTGCATTGGCAGTCCGTAGCCCCCAAGGGTGAGCAAGTGCACACAGGCCTGCACCGTGCTTGCCAGCACCAGGTCTGGACTCTGCGCGCGTTGTTCGAGCCGCTCCAGATGCAGCAGCAACATTCTCAGGAGCCCCTCCACCGGATCCTGGGCCGCGATTTGCAGGCAGATGTCGCAGAGAGCCTGAGCCGCAGATAAGGATTCCAGTTGACGGCCCAGTCCGGAGAAGCTGCGCAGCACCTGCAGTTGTCGGACCCGGGGCAGGCCACTGCGGCCCCCGACCTGCAGCTGCAACAGGGTGAGCGGGGCTGCAGCGGCCAGGCTGCTCCTCGGCCGGCGGGCGCCCGGAACCGCAAGCCGAGTTACCCCCTCGGATTCGCTGAGGACACTCAGCAGCCTGTCGTGTTCGCCCAGGGGCCCCACCTTGAGGGCCAGTCCCTCCAATCGACGCTCCGCCATTCAGCCCGCCGGCCGCCGCAGGGCCTGCATCAATTGCGGAGCGGACGTGGTGCCGATCAGGTCGGCTCCTGCCTCCACGAGCTCCACCACCAACTCCAGGCTGTGGATCCCCCCTGCAGCTTTGATGCCGCAGCGGTTGCGGCACAGGGCCTTCAGCTGCTGAACCTGATCGGGATGGCAAGCAGGTCCAAAGCCGTTGCTGGTTTGAAGGCCGCTGGCACCGGCGTCGATCGATGCTTCCACGGCCAGGCCCAACTGCTCTTCCGTCAGGCGAGCCATATCGAGCACCACCCGCACCGGCAGCCCCAACTCGCAGAGTCCTGCAAGTTCCTCTGAGAACCGGTTGGCTTCGTTGTTAGCTAGCGAATGAAAATCGGGGACCACATCCAGTTCCTGGGCACCGTGGGCAGCTGCCCACACGGCCTCGGCATGTTTGAGTTCGGCTGGTATGGCACCGAAGGGGAATCCGATCACCGCGATCAGTCGAGGACCGTCATCGCTGCGACCCAGCCGATCTCGCAGCAGCGTCAGCTGTGGAAGGGTTGTGCAGATGGCTCGGACCGCCTCTTGACGGCCCGCATCACACATCTCCAGCAACTGTTCCTTCGTCAGCAGTGGATCGAGGATGGCCTGATCAAGCCGTTGCGGTAGTTCGGGAAGCTCCTTCGGGCGTTCAGCCATGCCTCAGCGGTGAATCATTCCCGAGCCTGAATCACGCCATAGCCCCCGTGGTTGCGGCGATAGATCACCTGGAGCTCGCCGCTTTGCCGGTCGCGGAACAAATAGAAGTCATGGTCGATCAGATCCAGCTGCTGCCGGGCTTCCCCCAGATCCATCGGCGGCATCTCGAAGTATTTGCGACGTACGCCGGGGTCGGGGAGTTCAGCCTGACGGCCATCCAGCAGCGAACCATCCACCTGGCTGTCGTCGCTGAGTGCATCGGTGCTGGGGGTGTTTGAGGCGCTGTGGCCATGGCTGTGGTGGTGATCGCTGTGGCGTTCCTTCCAGCGCCGCAACTGTCGCGCCAATTTTCCAGCAGCCAAATCGATGCTGGCGTAGAGGTTCTCGCTGCGCTCCTGGGCCCGGATCACAGTTCCATTGGCGAACACAGTCACCTCAGCGGTCTGCTGGGGCACCCGCGGATTGCGAGCCACGGAAAGATGGACATCCGCCTCTCGCACCGCATCACCGAAATGATGGGTGGCCCTTTCGAGCTTGGTTTGGGTGTAATCCCTCAACGCCGGCGTGATCTCGAGGTTGCGACCATGGATCAGCAACTTCATGCGTCACTCCTGTGCCGGTTGTTATCGGCAAGTTAGGTGCGGCTGGCGATTTGGCACACCCCGATTCCGCAATTCTTTTTGAGACATCCGGTCTGGTGCCGTTTGAACAGGCCTGGATCGCCCAGCGACGTTGGCAGCAACGACTGCTGGATGACTCCACAGCCCCTGCCGCAGTGTGGTTGCTGCAGCATCCGCCCTGTTACACGCTCGGCCGCGGGGCCAGCAACAAGCATCTGCATTTCGACCCCTCCCGGCCTCCGGCGCCGCTGCATCGCATTGATCGTGGTGGAGAAGTGACCCACCATCTCCCCGGACAGCTGGTGGCCTACCTGGTGCTTGATCTGCATCGGCATCAGACGGATCTGCATTGGTACCTGCGCCAGCTGGAGCAGGTGTTGATCGATGTTTTGGCTCAGCTTGGACTTCACGGTCAACGCCTGCCAGGCTTCACCGGGCTCTGGCTCGACAACCGAAAGGTGGCGGCGATCGGAGTGGGAAGCCGGCGCTGGATCACGCAACACGGACTGGCTTTGAACGTTTCCTGCGATCTGGATGGATTTGCGCAGATCACCCCCTGCGGGTTGAAGGGACGCACGGTGGGATGCCTTGCCGAATGGTTGCCGGGGCTGCTTCCGGCGGAGGTTCAGCCGTTGCTCCGGGACGCCATCGCTGCACGATTTGGTCTGGTCTGGTCAGAAGAAGCGTGATAGGCCTGATCACAACCACTAAACATCCCGGATGACGGCCAGCTGGAGACCCTGTGCCCGCGAACAGCAGGCTTTGCAGCGCCATTCCTACGTTCAGAGCCTCGACAGCGTGGATGCTGTCTGGCCCTGGCTCGCCGATCACCACGGCAGCACCATTGCTGTGGATGCCCCCCATGTGGCGCATCCGGAACGGTTCAGTTTTGGTGAGCTGGCCGAAAGGATTGCCATTGCTGCGGTCGCGTTTCGGCGCGCCGGGGTTCAGAACGGCGATGTTGTGGCTCTGTTCGCAGAGAACAGCCCACGCTGGCTGGTGGCGGACCAGGGCCTGATGCGAGCGGGCGCCGCCGACGCTGTTCGCGGTGCATCGGCTCCTGTGGAGGAGTTGCGTTACATCCTTGACGATTGCCGGGCCACAGCTCTGGTGGTGCAGAACGTTGCCCTGCTGGAGCGTCTGGCCTTGACACCGCAGCAGCGCTCAAGGCTTCGGTTCGTGCTGCTGCTGGAAGGGGACCCTGTTGAAGGTGTTGTTGGCTGGGAGCCGTTTCTGAAATCCGCGGTCGGTCAGCCTTCCCTCAGCTCGAGCCATGGACGCCAGCAGCTCGCCACGCTGCTGTACACCTCAGGCACGACGGGTCAGCCAAAGGGAGTTCCACTCACCCACGCCAATCTCCTTCATCAGATGCGCTCGCTGGCCTGTGTGGCCTATCCCGCGCCGGGGTCTCCGGTACTCAGCGTTCTTCCCATCTGGCATGCCTATGAGCGCAGCGCCAGTTACTACTTCCTGTCCTGCGCCTGCACGCAGACCTACACAACGATCAAGCAGCTCAAAAAGGATCTGCCTCGGGTTCAGCCGATTGCCATGGCCACGGTGCCGCGGTTGTGGGAGTCGGTACAGGCCGGGTTTGAGGACGTACTCAAGACGTTTCCTCCTTCCCGCCAGCGCCTTCTGCGTGCAGCGTTGAATAACAGTGCGGCTCAACGCCTGGCTCTGCGTCGGGCCCGTGGCTTGATGCTGGATGCCGAGTCGTCAATGGCGCGGGTGCAGGGTGCAGCAGCAGCAGCCATCCGCTGGCCGCTGCATGCATTGGCTTCAGCTCTGATCTGGCCCAAATTGCGTCGTCAGCTCAGCGGCGGACAACTCGCCTATCCGATCAGTGGTGGCGGTGCCATCGCCCCACACATCGATGCCTTTTTCGAAGCCGTTGGAATTGAGCTGTTGGTGGGCTACGGCCTTACGGAAACCAGCCCTGTGATCAGCTGCCGCAGACCCTGGCGCAATATTCGCGGCAGTTCCGGTCTGCCGATGCCGGGCACCGAATTCCGCATCGTTGACCCTGACACGGGAGTGGCTCTCGGGTACCGCGAGCGAGGCCTGGTTCTGGTGCGTGGGCCGCAGGTGATGGGGGGGTACCTGGGAAAGCCGGAGGCAACGGAGAAAGTGCTGGATTCCGATGGCTGGTTTGATACCGGTGACCTGGGCATGTTGTTGCCGGATGGATCGGTGGCGCTCACCGGTCGCGCCAAGGACACAATCGTGCTCAGCAGTGGCGAGAACATCGAACCTGGGCCTCTGGAGGAAGCTCTCGTGGCAAGCCCGTTGATTGAGCAGGTGATGCTGGTGGGTCAGGACCAGCGTCAGCTCGGGGCATTGATCGTGCCGCGCGCGGAGGCGATTTTTGCCTGGGCAACGACGCAAGACCTTGATGTGGGATCAGACCTTGGCGGAAACCCCGGAGATCCGGCACTGCTGCGGTTGCTGATGCGCGAGTGCAATCGGTTGTTGAAGCAGCGCACCGGGGCCCGTGGCGATGAACGATTGGCCGGTGTGGTGTTGGTGGAGCCGTTCAGTATTGAAAACGGCCTGCTCACGCAGACGCTCAAACAGCGCCGTGATCGGATCACCGCCCGTGATTCGGTTTTGATCGAGGGGCTGTACGGAGGTTGAAGGCCGCTTGCAAGGCCGGTTCTCCGGCAATTGACCGCAGGAGCCTCGCCTGAGACGCTTCTCAATATTGTGGTTTTGCTATGGCTGACGTCACCTCACTCACCATCAAGCGTCCTATCACCGTGCGCGCCGTAGTGACACCAACTTGGAAGGAAGAAGCCGAGCGTGAAATCAGCAATGGCATCGCTGCGGCTGATCAGCAGCTGGCTCAGCTTGAGCAGGAAGGCCAGCAGGTGGTGGAACAGGTGCGTCGTCAGAGTGCTAATCCGCTGGATCCCAGGGTTCAGGAGCAGGTGGCCAACATCCAGCAGCAGGTGGCTGGAAAGAGATCCGAACTGGAAGAGCAGAAACGCAACTTGTTGCAGCAGCAGGCCCAGGTTCGCGAGCTTGAGATGGACCAGATCGTGGAGCAGGGTCAGCTGGAGAGCACCTGTGAGCTGAAAGTGGGTGACAATCTTGTGCAGAAGATGCAGGTCTCCATCGTTGTGAAGGACGGTGTCGTCCAGTCGATGGAAGAAGCTGATAAGGACTCTTCAGCCTACTCGTAAAGTCAACTAATCGGTCCTTCGGAGACGGTTTTGGCGACCAACGACTTTGGCGACCCACGACATTCCCTACACTAGTATTTGCAAGGGATTTGTAGGTTGGACAAGAGTTGGACAACGCAAAGCATCGTGAGTAAAATCAGCGCCCAAGGTGCTTTCTATTTCCTGGTTGGACAGGAAGTTGGACACTTTCGGTCTGATGCCCAAGATTGAGTTCAAAGAGGAAACACTCAACGGAAGAGCATCAATTATTGGTTATGCGGATCGTGAGTATTTAACTTTTCGTATACCGAGAGGGAACAAAAAATATTCACATATTTCATTGCAAACAACCGATGTCAAGATTGCTCATGACAGAGTACTTGATGTTTATGCGGCAACGATTAATCAACCTTTGAGGTCAAGGTCAGGTAATCTCAGATTTGCCAAGATCTGCGAAGAATTTCTTGAATGGAAGCAGGAGAGATCAGAGATTAGTGAGATCAGGGAAACTGCTGTAAAGACTTACTCTCAATGAATTTATCAACGAATAATTCCATATGCAGAAAAGGCAGGAGTATGGAATATTGCTGATATCAAAAAAGAGAGTTTTGAAGATTATGGGATGTACTGCCGTAAAGTGGAGACAAAGGGTAAATGGAAAACTAATACACAAGGATTGTCGGTATCTACAATTAACTCCGATCTCACCACCTTGAACGATCTGATGGGATGGATGGTGAAAAGGAATATCCTTGATGCCAATGATTTGCCAATAATCCAGAAACTTAGGAATAAGAAGGAGTTCAAGGAAGATGCCAACCCTGCCTTTATGCCAGACGAATGGGATGCGGTAAAGGCATGTCTAAACGAACTTGTAAAATCAAAAGATGGTGACGATGAAATTATCAAGTGGAGGAGGAGATGGATTTATAACTGGATATTTTTTATGTACCACTTTGGTGGACGTTTCCATGAAGGTATGATGCTGACCATTGGTAATACGAGTGTCAGAAAAATACAGGATGGAAAGTTAAAAGGTATTGTTCAGGTTAGTCCACAAACCAAGACTGGTAAAAGGACGGTGGTGATGAATGGTCATTGGTCGAACTCGGTGAAGTCACATCTTCGGAAAGGTGTAAGACTAAGGAATGAGCAAATTGAAGAGCACAATAAAATTGTTGATAGTGGAGAGATCAAGAAATATCGTTGGAGATTTCAAGGTAAGATCCCACTTCTTGCGCAACCAAATAAAGATACTATACTATTCCTGAATCCCATTTTTCACACCATTAATGAGGAAGATAAAAGAGACATGAAAAGGTTCGAGCAGGAAGGAAGATTTGATCAAGTTCGATGGGAGGTCTCAACCTACTCTTCTGAGCATATTCGCAAGAAGTACAAATTGATAGTCAAAGATGCACTTACTTTGTACTATAAGGGAGAAGAAAAACCTACTGACTTCAAGAAATTTACTCTCCACTCCCTTCGTTCAACGCATGTTACTCATCAACTTCTGAATGGAGTTCGTATCCGTTTGATTTCAGATAATGTTGGCAACTCGGAATCTGAGATTGAACGAACTTATTATAGATTGAATAATTTGCTCAACATTGAAAAACTTGGAATGCACCGGAAACGCGTCCCACCTCAAGACGATCTTGTCGGGATAATTCATTAATAAAAAGGCAGGGAAACGACCCCCCCTGCCCCTGTATCACTACGAAGAAATGAAGTTTGTCCGTTGTTTGACCTTCACTATCTATCTATGCTAATCCCAAAGGAACCAGTTTTCCTGCGGGGATTTTTTTGAGACCTGTAATCGGAAAGTCAGTGTTGATATTGCTCGCTCGTTCTGATCCGCATATAGATTGGACTTTGGGTCCTATATAAAAACCGATTTTATACAACCAACTGTTGATTCACGAACGAATCAGAGGTTCAGGTAAAGACGATGTACCAGTTCTTTTAGATATTTCTTCTTGTCTGAATACTTCTTTCCGATGACGGCACCTCTCTTGGAAAGTTCCTCCAGTATCTTGATTTCGATTGAATCAAATATCCCGTTCATACGGCACCTTCCAGTTCTCTGATGCGTTCTTTGAGTTTGAGTCGGTTGTAGTCCTTGATGATGTGAAAGACGGCACATGCCTTGGACATACCAAGCATGTCCGCATATGCGTCGATTACATCCACCATATCTTCGTTTCGTTTGCTGATGGATAGACAGATACTTCTTGATTTCATATGTTCTCCTTAGTTGGGTGTGTAAAAACTGCTGTTCTTCCAGTCGATTACCTGGTCGAAGTTGTCCAGGTCGGGTGTGATGTCTTTGAGTCCATAATGGAAGGTTGCTTCCATTTCATCTGCTGGGACGACTGATGGGAATAAAGAATCTGGGTGTTGTCCTACCCATTTGGATTGTTTGATACAGGCATTCAGTAAAAGCAGTTTTAGGTTCTCCAAATCGACTACTCTCATGTTGATGGGAACTCCTGATTCATCTTCTTTGTAGAAGAGGGGCATGAGATATGGAGAAGGGTCTTCTATGACCTCATCGGGTATCTGTCCTATGTATAAGTTGCTGTGGAAAGAACCCTTCTTCTTTTCACCCGCATCGTCTTCGTAATCGTCATGCCGTTCGAGGGACCACCACAAAGGGACATCTCCGAAGGACTTCCGTATAAGTCGGGAAACGAATCCGTGGGTCTTTACTACTTCACTTCTGTGCCATCTTTTGCGGTAGTCCTCAGGGTCCAGAGAACCTCCTTTGGAGGACTTCCCGTAGTAGAGGACTGAGTAGTAGTAGGGAGACCCTTGTGGATGGTCCATGGTCTGATTCCAGAGCAAGGACTTCACCTTCTCCATCTTCTGTATTTCGTATTTCCTTACGGCATAAGCAAGAGTTGTTCCAGGCATCACTTCATTTTTGATCTGTTCTTAGTGGTCTTTATGTTGTCTCTACTGATGAACTCTATGGTGTAGTCATTATGTGTAGATACACTTATCCCATGCTATGGAGAGAATGCTTTTAGAGGGAAGAGGCGCCTCACGCATTCCTCAATACATTCTCAATCTCTTTTATTTATATTTTTCTGATTTTCACTGCGTTCGATAGAGAGAAGGGTGAGCTTGCTTTCACGGGTAGGTTTCAAAACGCATTTAGGAAGATTTTAATGATGTATATACACTATTTTCTCTAAATCTAGCAAAGATATTCTACTTAGAAAGTATTAATTAGTCAAGCACTTGGTGGGACTTCGTGAATCTTGCTTGGTTCATGATGAACAAAAGTCTGTGAAGTTATTTGTGGTTTGAGTGCTCTTTGCTTTGCTCTAATCAAGCATGGAGAACTTATTCTTTTCTAGGCATGAAACCTTATTGCTACATGCTTTTGGAAGGTCAGAAGGTTTCCTTGGGTGTTCATCCAGATTCAGTTATTACCGAGGACTACTCTCTTCCGGACGGCACATCAGTCCATGTGATTGTTGGTCAAAAAGAGCAGGACAAGTTGCTTGCCCTGCAAGGAATCCTTGACGAGGAAGATTGATTTACTCCCCTAAGGACTTATCAGGTCCAGCAAATCTCCGTCACCACTAAGAGTCGGTGTCTTTTCCCTGTGCTTTGTGCTCTGCGTGAGGCAACACGGAAAGCATCTGCTTCGTTGTGTTAGGTCTGGAAGTGCTTCCAGGAACCGAACTGATCCTGGTATTCGATTTCGACTCTCATTCGACCAGACCCTCCATCTCTTGGAGAAGAACTCGGTTGAGTCGGTCATCGCATGAAAGCACCATCTGTGGGTAGATAGTCCCCTGTCGGTAAGGGGCATAGGCAACGGCACAGACCTCCTGAGTTGCCTGTTTCCAGTTCTCCAAGGTCTCTGGGGGCAGTTGTTCCTTCAGTGAGTGCTCGGACTCTTCCAAACTCTTCGACGCACACCACCTCATCTCAATGGTGTTCATTCCAGGGCACTGAATATCTGGTTCTTCTGCTTTCACTGGCATCAGAGGTAACAGGAGTAGTGGCAGAAGGAGTGTTCTCATTGCTCCTCCGTAACTTTCTCCACCACAGCATCCTTCACCCTGTCTTGAAAGGTCTTGCCGTCCTTCTCTGGAGCAATCGCATTGGCAGCTGATCTCAGGAGATCTGCTGTGATCTGCCTTGCTTCTGGGTTGGTGAAGAGGACGAAACCCAAACCGATGCCGATAAGGATCTTCAGCACGCTGCAA
>QCTG01000032.1 GCA_003211235.1 Synechococcus sp. AG-673-B04 | reverse complement strand
CGCTGGAGAACAAGCAGCAGATCGTCGGAGAGCTCAAAGAGCTCCTCGCCGACGCCGAACTGGCACTTGTCCTTGATTTCAAGGGCCTGTCCATCAAGGAGATGTCTGACCTGCGGGATCGTCTGCGGGCCAGCGACAGCGTTTGCAAGGTGACCAAAAACACCTTGATGCGCCGTGCCATTGATGGCGACAGCAACTGGGCCAGCCTCGATTCCCTGCTGACTGGAACCAACGCCTTCGTCCTGGTGAAGGGCGATGTTGGTGCCGGTGTGAAGGCTGTTCAGACCTTCCAGAAGGAACTCAACAAGTCCGAGACCAAGGGCGGCCTTTTCGAAGGCAAGCTCCTGTCTCAGGACGAGATCAAAGCCATTGCTGATCTCCCCTCCAAGGAGCAGCTCATGGCTCAGATCGCCGGTGCTATCAACGCCGTGGCCACGAAGGTCGCTGTGGGCATCAACGAGGTTCCCTCTGGCATGGCCAGGGCGCTCAAGCAGCACGCCGAAGGCGGCGAAGGCTGATTCGGCTCCGCCGAGACCACTGTTCACTGATCTGTTGCTTCCCCTTTTAAAACCATGTCTGCAAAAACCGACGAAATTCTCGAATCACTGAAATCCCTTTCCCTGCTTGAAGCTTCCGAGCTGGTCAAGCAGATCGAGGAGGCTTTCGGTGTGTCCGCCGCCGCATCCGCTGGCGTCGTGATGGCTGCCCCTGGTGCTGGTGGTGGTGGTGGAGAAGCCGCTGAGGAGAAGACCGAATTCGACGTCATCCTCGAAAGCTTCGACGCTGCAGCCAAGATCAAGGTCCTCAAGGCTGTCCGCAACGCCACTGGCCTCGGCCTCGGCGATGCCAAAGCTTTGGTGGAAGCTGCCCCCAAGCCCGTCAAGGAAGGCATCTCCAAGGACGATGCCGAAGCTCTCAAGAAAGAGATCGAAGAAGCCGGCGGCAAAGTCACCCTCAAGTGATCGGTATGGATCGGCTGTTGCCGATCCCTCCTCCATCAACCTTCAGGCCGATCTCTTCGGGGGTCGGTTTTTTTGTGCAGCGACGATCAATGGGCAATAAAAAAGCACTGCCGAAGGCAGTGCTTTGGAAAGTGGGCACATTCAGGAGTCTGTCCTTGTTTCGACCCTGAAGAGGCGCTTGCACTCCTCACACAATCAGAAAGTAGAAGGCCCAAGAGTTGTTGCGTTGTGGCGTCGGTACGCTCTCTTAACTGGCACTGTGCCAGTCAGCGGGTGCTGGGGCGAAAGGGAATGACCTCCAGTCGGATCGGATTGCCACCCAGTGCCAGGGGCTGGAGCGGTGGTGGGGCGATGGGGTTGCCGAGAGGATTCAATCCAGAGGAACGATTCGGCTGGGTAATGGCAAGAAGACGGTTGAACGGTTCGCGATGGGCGAAATAGAGTGATTGAGTGGTTTTCCCTGGTAAACCCGTCTTTCGAGGCGCTAACCGGGGTTGAGGCGCAGGCTGACGAAACCATGGCGGTCTCGCTGCGGTAAACGGGCTCGCCCGACCACGACGGAGCTCCTTTGTTTTTGCTGGCTGGTTTCGAGCAGTAAATCGCCTCCCTGCTGGCGTAGTCGCAAGCGCACGCGACTGCCCAGATCTTCACCACCGCTGCGAAGGGAATAGCCGTTGCTGTCGAGTTAGCGGCTGCAGATGCCTGTGAAGTCGAACCGGTTCAGGCTTGGGTCCAACAATCCATCCGGTCGTTTGCTCCAGCAACGGGGTTGCGGCTTGAGTTGTTCGAGCACCAACAATGTCCAGTTGCTGCGGCCCACGGGGCGTGCAAGCACAACAAATCTGTCCTTGGGCACTGGCTGGCTGTCGAACAGACCCTGGGCCGCATGGGTACGGGGCAACAGCGAAGCAATGATGGCCATGGTCCCGGTGAGGATCAGGCTGCGGAGGTAGGTTCGCCGCATCGATCCCCCGGGAGAGTCTGAGTTGTACCGAATCCTGCACGACTCGAGCAATGGCTGATGGACGGGGGCGGGTGGTGGCTGCCGCCACCGATGGCGCCTGCAGCGGTAATCCCGGACCGGGGGGCTGGGGTGCCTTGCTGCGCTTTGAAGACGGCAGTGTGGAGGAGTTCGGTGGCTATGACCCCGCCACCACCAACAACCGCATGGAGCTGCAGGCGGCCCTGGAGTTGCTGCAACGGCTCAAGGAGCTGCCCCGCCACCCCGATCTCACCCTGCGAACCGACAGCAAGTATTTGATCGATGGCCTCAGTTCCTGGATGAAGGGCTGGAAGCGAAAGGGTTGGAAAACGGCGGCTGGCAAGGCGGTACTGAACCAGGACCTCTGGAAAGCACTGGATCAGGCTCGGCTGGACGATGTTCCCCTGGCCTATGTGAAGGGTCACAGTGGCGATCCGGATAACGATCGGGTGGATCGCATCGCTGTCGCCTATTCCCAGGGTCGTGCCGCTGATCTGCCCTCTTCTGCTTCATCTCCTGCAGTGGCGGTCCAGGAGGATCCGGCACCTCTGCCGCTGCAACAGTTGCTCAGTCGCCTGGAACTGGCCGATCGTCTGGCGAGCGGGGGCTACAGCCTCAGCGTGATGGAACTGGCTCAGCTGGTGGAGCAGCCCTTGCGTCAGCTTGAAAGCAAGGATGCTCCCTGGCCCTGGCGCGACTGGTTGGTGCTACCGCAGGAGAAGGGTCGCTGGACCCTGCAACGCCGCGAGGCAGGATCAGAACAGTCCTGAGCAACGGCCATGCCGGCAACTTCACTCAGCAGTGGCGCTTTTTACCAGCGCTGGCTGGGGCCGGTGCTCGCCAATGATGAGGGTCTGGATGCCGAGCAACTGTCCCGCACAGCGCTGACGGCTCTGGGTCAGGCGAGTCTGAGACGCCGCTGGCCTGGTGTGTCCTCGGTGCTGGATGGTCTGGCGGGGGATCTGCAGCGGCGGGATCTTCGCCTGGAGCAGGTGCTGTTCGGCTGCCGTTTTCCCAATCCCGTTGGTTTGGCGGCTGGATTCGACAAGAACGGTGTTGCGGCCGGTATTTGGGACCGCTTCGGTTTTGGTTTCTCGGAGGTCGGCACCGTCACCTGGCATGGCCAGCCCGGTAATCCCCGCCCACGTCTGTTCCGATTGGCGGAGGAGCAGGCCGCTTTGAATCGGATGGGATTCAACAACGATGGTGCCCAGGCGTTGCTGAAGACGCTGCAGCGTCAGAAGTTGGAGCCCCCCGGGCGCCGTCCGGCGGTGCTGGGCATCAATGTTGGCAAATCGAAGATCACGCCTCTGGAGCAAGCGCCGGACGATTACGCCTCGTCGCTCGAGCTGTTGGCGCCGCTGGCTGATTACGCAGTCATCAATGTGAGTTCACCGAATACGCCGGGTCTGCGAGATTTGCAGGACACGATGCAGCTGCGACGGCTGGTGGAGCGTCTGCGGCGTCTGCCGGCCTGCCCTCCGCTACTTGTGAAGATCGCTCCCGATCTGGAGGACGATGCGATTGATGGCATTGCCAGGCTTGCCTTTGAGGAGGGGTTGGCAGGAGTGATCGCTGTGAACACCAGCCTTGATCGGCTGGGCTTGGCAAAGCGACGTCTGCAGCAGACCGGTCGCACCCTGGCGGAGGAGGCGGGAGGCCTCAGCGGTGTTCCTTTGCGCCACAGGGCTCTCGAGGTGATTCGTCGCTTGCGGGTGAGTGCTGGGCCGGCCCTTCCCCTGATCGGGGTGGGAGGGATTGATTCGCCTGAGGTGGCCTGGGAGCGAATCAGTGCAGGCGCTTCTTTGGTGCAGCTCTACACCGGCTGGATTTTCAAGGGGCCCGACCTTGTGCCTCTCATCCTGGAGGGGTTGCAGCAGCAGCTGGATCGCCATGGGTTGCGCACCATCCGCGAGGCGGTTGGCAGCGGTTTGCCCTGGCAAGGCTGAGCTCAGACAATCTGGAAACATGATTCCTTCAGGCAAGGCCTGTTTATCGGGATTTAGACAACCCTCTTCCACCCTGGAAACACTTTTGGGTTGTATTTGTGCGGTTCAGGTGGCTTTGCCTAAAAAAGAGAGCAATGCTGTTTTGGCATATTTACCAATCTTAAGTTTCCTCTTGGAGAATATGGGTATGAAATTGATTGTGGAAAGTTTTGGGAAAGAGGGTTTGAAGTAATCAGTTGATTTGAGCTGCCTGGGCTTAAGCCAGTAATCCGATCCTCTTTGGTCTGGCCGAACTGGTTGTTCAAATCAAGCTTGATTTTCATTGCTGTTGTTCAATAGCAGGAGTTTTTTGTTTTTGCCTGAAGTGATGATCTTTGGCGTCAATCGGTTGACAAGATCTAAGCCCAATGGTGTTCGATCGATTTCGTCCTTAATTTATGAAAATGCTGTTTTTTGGCAGGTATTTTGTGGTGAATAGCTTTTAGATCTTTTGGTAAAACTGTTCATCCTTTAAGCTTCTCTAAGCCCTTTATTGCTCCTCATTGCTTTTTGTGATGAGTATGCCCGGATGGCACAAAGCTTGCAACAGGTTCCGGAATTTTAATTGACTGGCATGAATTTCTAATTAACAACTTTTATTCGGCTTCTTCATTTCTTTTTTCGAGATTAGTAGTTGAATTGCAGATTGTTCGGCTTGACGCCTCATGACAGGTGACAAAATTCTATATGCCGTTGATGGAGATCATCTATTGCGGGGATGGGCTGCTCCTGGGGTCGACTATAAGTCAAGTATGAGACGTATACCCATCGTGATGTTTTATGCACTCTGCAAGGGCATGGTCGACTCCGTATCATCAAAAGTCAGTGCAAAGTACTTATTTCGCTGTTGAATTTATTTGCTCTCCTCTCCCGCTTTTGTAAGATTCGCGGTGTGAACAAGCAATTTCTAATAGGCTTATATTGATTTCAGCAAACTATTGATACTGTCCTTCCTGACAGCGAATCCTCAGTTCCAGGCACTCTGGTTCTGTCTGCGACGTCTTATACAGACTCGGCGAGTTCTGGTTGTTGCATCGGATCACCGACTGGTTTGTTGCTGGGAGGATCGAGGGCAATGGCTCTGGCGTTCTGGATCATGGCCCTCAGACAGTTTTCGCGATGGCCAACCTCTGCAACGGGATGCAATGGCCGATTTGTTGGCTGAGTTGCTGTTCGACTGCGATGTTGTGGGTGCCCAACTCGAGTTGGTGTTGCCGATCCAGGGAACACACTGGCGTGTGCTCGATGGTGTGGTTTCCGAGCCGCAGATTGATCCCGCTGACTTGCTGGCGATAACCACTGATCTGAATTGGCCCCTTGATGCTGCCGATAGTTATGTGGTGATCACGCCATGCGTTGATCAGACCCTGTTGGTTGGATGCCCCCGTTCATTGCTTCAAGTCTGGATTGATGTGGTGGAGATGGCTGATCTGCCGCTGCGTCGGGTCGATTGGGTGGTGTCCAGTGCTCAGCGGGGCTTGATGCTCCAGCAACAGGAATGGTTTGGTGACATCGCCTGGGTGTTTTCGGATGGATCGTCGTATCGGCTTGTTGTGATTCGCGCGGGAATTCCCGAGTTGGATTGTTGTATCCGGCCCAAGAACGACGAAGACCTTGTTCTGGAGTTACGCCGACGAGTTGCTGCCTGGCAGGGTTTATCGGGATCTTCACCTCCCCTCGCCTGGTGTTTTTGCCTCTCTGAGGAGGCTTTGACGAAGTTGGACTCTCTGATGGATCCCGATCGTGGTGAGACAACCGTCGGTGCTGACGGGCTTTGGATGCCCCATGCAGTGACGGAAGACGATGAAGTTCAAGGGCTGCAAATGTTGGAGCGGCTTGCTTTGCAGGGAATGCGGGAGGACCTCTACCGATGACTCGACATTCCTATTCGCATGGGTTGGATCTATTGCGTCCCCGACGGGTTGAGCTTGGATTGCCTGTTAATCCGACTCCATTGCTGCCGTTGTGGAGGCTGTTGTTGCCAACTGGCATCGCTGGTTTTGCCCTTGTGATTGTCGTCGTGGGGCTGCAAGTCTTGAGGCAGATGCGTGAACAATCGCTTCAAGCCGAGCTGGCTAGTTTGCAGCCGCTCGAGCAGCAGATCACACGGTTGCGTTCGCGGCTGAAGAGCACTGATATGCAGCTCAAAGCTTTGGAGAAGGACACCGCCGGCATCGCTTCACAACTGGTTTCCATTCGTTCGGGTTCAGCCTTCCTGCAGCAGTTGAAACGCACCACCCCTTTGGATCTGCGGATTCAATCAGTCACTGTGCAACCCAGCAGGGTCATCGTTCAAGGTTTGGCCCAAACCAACGCCAGTGGTGATGGCTTGCATCAGGTCAATGCCTTCATGCTCAATCTCAATGATCTGCCCGCAGTACAGGAGGAGGGAGCACAGCTGCAGAAGGCCAACAAGGAATCCGAGCAGATTGTCGCTTTCACCCTTGATGTTCGAGTTGATCCTGCTGTGAAGCCAACATCTGAACAGCTGATCGAGCTGGGCTCTGTTGGCATGGCTCGCCGATTGATTTTGTTGGAAAAGCTGGAGATGTCGCTGTGACAAACCTCTCAGCTGATTCCGCTTCACCCCTCCTCAGTCGTGAACGAATTCTCATGGCTACTCCGTTGCTGCTTGGCCTGCTTGCCGCGGGGGGAGTGGTTGTTATGCAGGTGTTGCCCACTGATGAACGCATCGCAGAGCTGGATGCACGTCTGCAGGATGTGCGCGCTCTGCGGCAACAAGTTCCGGTGATGCGTCAGCGCCTTGAAGTTGCAGAGAACAAGCTGGATCAAGCTCAGCTTCAACAGGCCTTGTTGCTCGAATTGGTTGCTGGCCGAGATCGGATTCAAACGTTCCTTGCTTTGTTGGATCAACGGGCACGAACTGCGGGTGTTGAGATCCAGCGGTTTGAGCCTTTGCAGGAGGCTCTGTCACTGAAGGATTCTCAGGCGAGACCACGTGGCTCATCCGATCAGGCGCCTTCCGATTCGCTGGATCCTTTGCAGGATCTCGGTTATCGACGAACAGCGGTGGCGTTGAATGTTTTGGGCTTCTATGACCAGTTGCACTCTTTCCTCAAGGAAATGGAGAAACTTGAGGTTTTGGTGGAAGCCAATGATCTGAAACTCGAAGCCGTTTCCGATTCAGGAGAGGAAAAAAAGGCCTCGACCAACCAGCAGAAAATCGAACTGTCTCTGCGCTTCAGTTTTTACGACCGCTCATCAGCCGAGGAGCCCAGAAGTTTGTCGTCGGCGGAATCAGCTGAAGAAGCTCCCAGTTGATGGTGGTGGAGCGGCCCAACGATCGATACCATCAGTACATCTTTCGTGGTTGGAGAGAGTTGCCTGAGTGAGGAAGACATCCGCGCGGAATCTTTCCTCTCTGGTTCTTGCTCTGGGAATTGGATTTGCGGCTATCGATGGCGGCATTTTTGCTCCATCAGTCTTGTCGCGTGCGACGGCAGATGTTGCCCTCAAATTGCGTCGCAGTCCAGGGCGAGTTGACGTTGTCATCAATGGTCTCGGCGCGAACGCCAGGGTGGTGAGTCAGCGCAGCACCAACGATCGTTGGACGGCAAGGCTTTCTGAAATGGATTTAGGTGATGATCCGTTTACTCCACAGCAGGTGCTATTTAAGAATTCTGAATTGCTCAGTGTGCGGCTTGAGCCATTGAATGGAGATCTCAAATTGATTGTCAAGGCGAGGATCGGTGAGACCGTTCCGATGCCGAAGATCAGTTCCGATGGGAACAATCTGATCGTGACATTCACAGGGATTTCGGGCTCAACACCACTTAGTCAGGGTCGTCTCGATTTGCGAGCCCCCGGGCGCGTTGCGCAGCCGGTAGCAGTGCCACCGATGCGGCCAAGAGCTGTTGCTCCGCCTTTGGGCGATATAGCCGTTGGCACGATGTTGATCAACAACCGCAGCTTTGTTCAGGCCAGTGGTCCACCGGTGACGCTCACCCTCAACAATGCCCCGGCAAAGAATGCCTTGATGTCTCTGGCACGTTTGGGTGGCTACGGCTTTTTGTTTGTTGCTGATGGAGCTGGTAAGACAAGTGATTCTGGATCTGATGTTGAAAGCAGTGATTACCCAGTCACCATGGCCTTCAGAGGTGAGCGTTACGACCGGGCTCTCAACAGCGTGTTGATGGCCTCTGGGCTGCAGGGGAGATTGGATGGAAACACCTTGTTGGTTGGTACGGCGTTGTCAGCGAAGAGTTTCGGTCCACAGATGTCGAAGGTTTTTCGCCTGAATCAGGTGGATGTGGAATCTGCGAGTCAATATCTAGGTAACCTTGGCGCAGAAATACATATCGCTAATACTTCGACAACAACGTCTCGCGAATCTGAATCATCCGGAACAAATTCCAATAGCTCTGAATCAAGTACGTCAACAACATCTTAATCAACGGTCATTGAGACATATAGTTCAGGAGTGGGGCCTCTGTTGGGGCTTGTTGGTACGACTGATTCTCGACTGAATACGATTATGTTAGTTGGCGACCCATCAGTCATAAATATTGCTCAAAGTTATTTAAAGCAGATCGATTTGCGTAAGCGACAAGTAGCGGTAAAACTGCAAATTCTCAACGTCTCACTCAATAACGATAAGTCGGTCGATGCAAGTTTTTCTGCTCGAATGGGAGACACCTACATCGTTAGTCAGAGTGGTAAAGCTCATTTGAATTTTGGCGAATATAAGCCTGGCAATTCATCCGGAACTGGAGTTTACCGGGATGGCGAGTATGGAGCGCCAGGTGCTTATCAGGCAAAGATTCCAGACGTGGAGGCCAAGCAGGTAATGGCTCCAGTTGAACTGGCTGCCGAAGATGTTTTTGTGGTTCCTATTGAAGACGAAAATGGTAATATTACGAGCTATGAGGTTATTAAAAAACCACTTCTCGACAGCCTGGGTCGTGAAACTTATTATCCATCGGTAAATCCTAATGCTGAGCCAGACCTCGTCAGCGTTTATGACAAAAAAGGGCGACCTATTTATGTGCCTGGACAGGATCCGTCGAAATTTCGCCACCCTGATGAATCTTTCTTTGCATATATTGAGTCTCTGATTGTATCTTCCAGCGCGAAGACGTTGGCGCAACCGACTCTGCTGGTGCAAGAGGGCGAATCTGCTCTGGTGGAAACTGGTGAGAATATAATTACAGGAGTTTCATCTACGGATACTGCTAATGGTTCGACCCAGTTTCAAAATACAAGAGATAATGCTGGCCTGTCTGTTGAAGTTGAGGTTAGTAAAATTGATGACAACGGATTCGTTACACTTAAATTAGATCCTGAAGTTTCAGTTCCCGTCCCAGCAGGTGTTCAACAGGGAGTTCCAATTTTCAGCAAATTTACTCGTAAATTAAGCTCCGGAAATGTGCGCTTGCGTGACGGACAATCCTTAATTCTTACTGGTGTAATCACGGAATCTGATCGTGAACAGGTTCGCAAATGGCCGATACTTGGAGATATGCCTTTGATCGGGCAATTGTTTCGTCAGAGCACCTCTTCACGCGAGAAAAATGAACTCGTTGTGATTGTTGCTCCTACGGTTCTCGATGATGATCAAGGTGGCCGATTTGGCTACGGCTATCGTCCCGGCACCGCTGCTGGCAGAAAGCTAATGCAATCAGGCCTCTGAATCAGGGGATCATCGGCATCAACGCTTTAAGGGCAATTGGGGCCAAGGCTTGCGCTGTTGAAAGTGCACCATTGAGCAGTGCTGAGCCAACTCCGTTGCCGCTGGGTACGTCAGGGGTATAAGGGATGTCATAGACCCGGTTGCTGGCATCAAGAAGTTGATCAGATTTCACCTGGTCGCCCTGACCGGCGAAAAGTCGGCCTGCGTGGGCCAGATCTTGGGCGGCGAGGTCGTTCTTGCCTTGTTCTTCCCGGCTGAGTCCCCGAGCCACCCAGCTCAGCGGTTCATCGGGATCGGCTTCGATGGCGTCGCTGAACAGTCGTTCGGCTTGGGGCCAGCGCCCGGCCTGGGCTGCATCAACGCCGGCGTTGTGCAGGCCGGCATGGCTCCTGCTCCCTAGAGCAACACCGCGAGCACCTTGCCAGTGAGCCCTCCCCAGTGCGTCTTGATCCAGCTGTGCGCCACTGAGGTCAGCGTTGCGAAGGTCCGTTCCATAAAGAATGCTGCCGCGCAGATCGGCACCTCTGAGGGAGGCACCTTGAAGGCTGCTGAAGCTCAGGTTGCTGCCGCTTAGGTCAGCACCATCGAGCCTTGTCTGGCTCAGGTTTGCGCGCTCCAATTGCGCTTCCTTCAAATCCACATCTCGCAGATCAGCGTGTACCAGGTCGGCATCGTTGAGATTGCACTGGGCGCAGTGATTGTGCTGCAGAAGCTGCAGGAGTTGATCGGCCTCCGCATTCACCGATGGCGGAACCGCGAGAAACAGCGCCAACATCAACAGGCTCCTTGCCGGCATGGTGCGTGGGCGAACCTGGAGATCCCCCTGGGTTGTATCGGGAGTCGGCATGAACGTCGAGCAGAGGCATGGCGGTAACCGTGCAGCGATGGCCCGATCTCTTGGATGTTCTGCTGCTGGACTTCTGGATGCCAGTGCATCGTTGGTCCCGTGGACGGCTATGCCGTTGGGCTTGCGTTGGTTGTCATGGCGCGATTACCCAGACCGGCATCAGCGACGTCTTAGGGTATCGATAGCTGCGCTTCACGGTCTGGATTGGCAGGCTGTCCTCCCCGGAAATGGCGCTGCTGAATTGTTCACCTGGGCCGCCCGCGATGCCGCATCTGCTGGTCTGAACCGCTTGCCGTCACCGGGGTTTGCTGATTACAGCCGCGCCCTGAGGTGTTGGAATGGACGAATTGCTGAGAGCGCACTGACGCTGGCCTGGGCAGAGGCTTTTCCTCAGCCATATGCGGATTGCGGTGTAGGGGATGTGGTCTGGATCTGCAACCCCCACAACCCCACCAGCCAGCTCTGGAGTCGTGACTCGTTGGAGACCTTGCTGTCGCGGTTCGCGTTGGTGATCTGCGATGAAGCTTTTCTTCCTTTGGTGCCGGATGGCGAGCAGCAGTCTCTGATTCCATTGGTGCCGCATCACCCCAATCTGGTGGTGATTCGCAGCCTTACCAAGCTGTATGGCATTGCCGGGTTGCGTCTGGGCTATGCCGTGGCGCATCCGGAACGCTTGCAACGCTGGGCTGAGTGGCGCGATCCCTGGCCCATCAATGGTGTTGCCCTGGCAGTTGGCGAGCGCCTGTTGGCATCTCCCCGGCGATACCGCCGTTGGTGTGAGCGCGTGCAGCGTTGGACGGCAACAGAGGGCGCCTGGATGCAGCAACAACTGGCGTCATTGCCGGGGATCACGCCCATGCCGTCCGCAGCCAACTTCATTTTGATCCTTGCGGAGCAATCGTTGGTGCCGCTTCGGGAAGCGCTGGAGCAGCGGCATCGAATCCTCCTGCGTGATTGCCGTTCATTCACCGGGCTGGGGGAGAACTGGCTGCGGATCGGTCTGCAGTCGCCCCGCAACAACCGCCGCATCGTGAGGGCATTGCGCCAGGAACTGAAACGCACTCCTTTGGGCTGAACTTCAGCGCAGCTGCTGTTGCAGCAGTTCCCTCAACCGTTGGTCTGCATCGCGCACCGCCAGCTGTGCCATCCCCCGTCGCATCGCGGGAAGCAGGGATGGGTCGGCCTGGGCCAGGCCCAGGCGATGCCCCAGTAGCCGCTCAATGGTGTTGCCCAGAACAGGATCTTCAGCTCCGTGTTGGTGCACGATCACCGCACCCCCCCAGTGCAGCGGCGCAGGCGGCGTTGGCTTCCTGATGTTGATCTGCGGCCTGGGGAAAGGGCACCAGAACCGTTGGTGTGTTGCAAACCGCCAGTTCGCTCAGGCTGCCGGCTCCGGCTCGGCTGATGGCCAGATCGGCGTGCTGCAGCAACCCCGGGATGTCGTCGCTGAAGGGCCGCTCCACCAGCAGAGAATGCTTCAGCTGGCCCACCTCCGGATCATTGCGGCCGGTTAGATGCACCACCCGGCAGCCCTGTTCCAGTAGTTCCGGCACAATGGTTTGCACCATCCGGTTCAGCCCCACCGCCCCCTGGCTGCCGCCGATCACCACCAGCAGTGGTCCCTCCCCATCCGGCACCCATGCCGGCAGGGGCTGGGCTTTGAGGAAGGCGGTGCGAACCGGCATGCCGGTGAGCTGGGGTGTGCAACCAGGGATCCGCTCCGAAGCCACTGGCAGCCCAACGGCAACGGCACTGCAAAAGCGGGCGAGAAGCCTCGTTACCCGCCCGGGGATGGCGTTGGCTTCATGCAGCACAGCGGGGATACCGCTCAGGCGCGCCGCAAGGATGGCCGGTGCGGCGATATATCCGCCGGTGGTGAAGACCAGCTCAATCCGCTCCCGTTGCAGTAGTCGCTTTACTCGCCAGCCGGCGGCAACCAGCCGCAGTAGCTGTAACAGCCTGCTGAGGCCGCGACCCTGCAGCCCACCGGCTTTTACGGTGATCAGTCCGTAGCGTTCCGGTACCAGCTCGGTTTCGAGGCGGTCGGGCACTCCCAGCCACCGGACGCTCCAGGAGTCAGGCAGGGCTTCGGCGACGGCTAGAGCGGGAAAGAGATGGCCGCCTGTGCCACTGGCGGCGATCAGAAGCCGGGTCATGGCGGCGGACGTTCCCATTCTTGGCGCCTAACTTAGGTGGACTTCTTGGGGCGGTCTGGTGCGGTTGCGATGGTCGCGAAAGGCAGCCCTGGTGTCGCTGTTACTCAACCTGGTGCTGCCGGCAACGGCCGCAGCAGTGGCCACGCCGGAAGCGGCTTACGGCGATCGGCTGGAGTTGGCGCTCAATCAAGGCGATACAGCTGCGCTTCGCGGCTTGATGGATTCTGGGTTGCAGGAGCGTCTTCAGAGCCGTTACGAGCGGTTCGCTGCGGGCTTCCCCGATGCCAGATGGAATGTGGATCTGCTGGAACCGTTGGCCGATGGGCGGTCGGTCCTGAGAGTGTCGGTGCGGGGTGTGGGGAGTTCCGATGGGTTGCTGTATCGCCTGCAGGCCAGCCAGACCCTGGCGGTCAGCGTTGATGCCGGTGTGATGCGTGACGAAGAACTGCTCGATGATCGTTCGTTGCTGCGCAGCGGTACGGCTCCGCTGCCGATCAGTGTGAGATTGCCCAGGGCGGTGCTCACCGGCAGCCGCTACGACATCGATGTGATCGTGGATGAACCGCTCGGGCCAGCCATGCTTGCTGGTGGTTTGACCCAGCTCGATGAGCAGGCGGCTGGCGAGTCCATTCAGCCCAACATCCGGTTGGAGCCCCTGGGAGGAGGAGGGTTGTACAAGCGGGTGCAGGCACCGCAGACGCCAGGGGTTCAGACCTGGGCCGTGATGCTGGTGCATCCCGATGGCGTGGTCACCGCCACCCAGCGGGTGAGGGTGACATCGGATGAGGCGGAATTGGCACGGTATTGATTCAGTATCGTGTTAATAAGTTCACGATATCGTGACAAATTGCCGGTGTAGGGCTGAGACGTCCTCATCGCCATGGCCCCAGCCCATCAGTTCGGCCTCCTGCTGCTGTACAAGCCTGCTGATCGGCAGTTCCAGTTGAACGCTTGCCGCGCTGCTCAGCGCAATGCCGAGATCCTTGTGGTGCAGAAACACTGATCAAGGTGCTGGGGTTCAACAACCTTGCCGTAGCCAGCGTGGCGACCAAGGGCTTGATTCGCCTGGGATGTGCGGTTGTTCCCAAGCTGCTGGTGAGCCTGGACGCAAGGAACTACGGCGCCCGGGCCTGGGTGGTGAAGGTGCTTGCAACACTGCGTGACCCGAGGGGGCTCGAACTGCTCGAACACGCTCTCCAGGCCGACATCGCGCCGAGTGTGCGGCGAGCAGCAACAAGGGGCCTGGCCGAACTGGACCTGCACAACAGCAGGGATGCTGATGCCCTCCGTCGCTGCTGCGACGGGCTGCTGCTGGCTGGCCGAGAAGATGAATGGGTGGTCCGCTACGCCGCTGCTTTCGGACTCGAACGGCGCCTTCAACACTCCAACGTGTCGTGTTCAATGACTGATCAGGCCCTGGCTCTGTTGAGGCAGATCTCCTCCTCTTCCGAGGATGTCAAGGTGGTGCGCCTCCGGGCCCAACTCGCCCTTCAACGCCTCAACGCCGAATGACCCAGAAGCTGCTGTTCGTCTGCCTCGGCAACATCTGCCGATCCCCCGCTGCAGAAGGTGTCTTCCTGCATCTGCTGAAGCAACGGGGGCTGAGTGATCAGTTCGTGGTGGATTCCGCTGGAACCGGCGGCTGGCATGTCGGCAACCCCGCCGACCGGAGGATGACAGCAGCCGCCAACCGACGGGGGATCGACCTGCCGAGTCGGGCGCGTCAGATCAGCCTCGACGACTTCTCCAGTTTCGATCTGGTGTTGACCATGGACAACGACAACCTGGCCACCGTTAAAAGCCTGGCTCAGGAGGCAGGCCCAAATGCTTTGGCCACCGTGAAGCCAATGCTGAGCTACGCACGCCGTTTCAAGGAAACGGAAGTTCCTGACCCTTACTACGGCGGTGAAGCGGGCTTTGAGCATGTTCTCGATCTGCTCGAGGATGCCTGCAGCAACCTTTTGGATGAGCTCAGCCCGCTGGCGTAGGCCAGGCCTCCTCAGCAACACGGGAGCGGAACTCTGCAATCAGGGCCTCGATCACAGCTTCGATATCCATGCCATCCGTCACGAGTTCCACTGCATCAGAAGCCTGGATAAGCGGCGCCTCCTCCCGAGTGCTGTCGAGATGATCTCGCTCAGCAATCTGAGCCTCCAGTTCGGCGCTCTCGGGCACAGGGAAACCGCGCTGC
>QCTG01000031.1 GCA_003211235.1 Synechococcus sp. AG-673-B04 | reverse complement strand
GACCTTCTCGATCGTTGCCCGAGACGGCAGCAATGGCCGTTTTGGTGTGGCTGTTGCTACATGTCATTTGGCGGTCGGCTCCACCGTCCCCCACATTCGTTCTGGGGTGGGAGCTGTGGCAACGCAGGCCCATACCAATCCCTATTTGGGGATTTGTGGCTTGGAACGGCTTGAGCAGTGCGCCGATGCCAACAAGGTGTTGGAGACATTGCTGTTCGATGACAGCCATCGCGATCGGCGTCAATTTCATTTGATTGATCACCAAGGGCGGACCGCCTGTTGGACAGGCCCTAACTGCGGGGATTGGGCTGGCCATCGCCACCGTCAGGATTGTTCCGTCGCCGGGAACTTTTTGGTTGGAGAGTCAGTTCTTCTCGCCATGCAAGAGACGTTTCTGGCGAGTGATCCGTCTTGGAAACTTGGGCGACGGTTGATGCATGCCCTACAGGCAGGAGAGGCAGCCGGCGGGGATCGACGCGCGGCGTCCTCCACCTCAGCTGCGCTGCAAATCAGTGGCGACGCTGCGTTCCCGCTGTTGGATTTGCGGGTGGATTACCGCGATCAGGCGGTTGGTGAATTGATGGCCATTTATGAGCGCAGTCAGGATCTTTGGGCGCAGCAATGGCGCGATGAGCTCTCTGAATTGCGCACGTTGAATCGGACGGTGCAGCGCACAACGACCGCGGCTTAGGGGATCTGATCGCTAAGTTGCGAAAGGATCTGAGCCAGAGCGATTCGACCGCGGCGTTCGATGGCTGCACCGGTTGACGCCCATTGTTGACGAAGTGCGGAGGGGCCATTGGGACCCATAGCTCCCACAACATAGTCGTGGTCCTCGGTGATCCACTGTTCCAGAGAGGGTCCAGTGATTTCCCAGTGGCACTGGAGGCCGAGGGCATGGTGGTCGATGCGGAAGACCTGTTCCGCGCAGTGCAAGGACGACCCCAGCAGGGTGGCGTTAGCGGGCAGGCGGATGCGGTCACCATGCCAATGCAGGACCAGTTCGCTGTCATGGAGACCCTGCAGCAATGGATCCTGATTGGGATTGATTACCCAGTGGATCGCTCCAATGCCAACCTCCCGCAGTGGTTGCGGTGGGTCTCCAACCTGCAGGGGTTCAACGGATCCACCCGCTGCTACCGCCAGAAGCTGAGCACCTAAACAGATCCCGATCACTGGCTTTGTCTGCTGGTGCCAGGCGGTGAGCCAGGCCAGCTCACGTTGCAACCAGTTCAGTTCGGATTGGTATCGCTCATTTACCCCCATAGGCCCACCGAGCACCAAGGCGATGGTGTTCGAGCAGTCCTCTGGATTGGGAAGGTGGTCTCCCTGGTCTGGCCGAATGGTTTGGATCGTCATGCCTTGGTCCCGGGCGAGGCTGCCAATGAGGTCGGGGCCCTCGCGATCGACGTGCTGGACCACCAGCAGGGTGGTGCTCAAAGCAGTAAGTAGCGTTGGGCCAGGGGCAAGACCTCCGCTGGTTCGCAGGTGAGCAGTTCACCATCTGCGAATACTTCATAGGTTTGTGGATCAACGCTCACCTTGGGGAGCGCCGAGTTCAACTTGAGGCTGGTTTTGCCGACGCTGCGGGTGTCGCTCACCGCAATGCATGGGCGTTCCAATCCCAGCTGGTTCTTGATGTCGGCATCCATCGCCGCTGCACTCATAAAGGTAATGCAGCCTGGGGCGAGAGCCTTGCCAAAGGCACCGAACATCGGCCGGCCATGGACAGGGCCAGGCGTTGGAATCGAGGCGTTGGCATCACCCATCTGAGCCCACACAATCGAGCCTCCCTTCACCACCAGCTCAGGGCGAATACCGAAGAAGCCCGGCTTCCACAGCACCAGATCGGCAAGCTTCCCGGTTTCGATCGACCCCACCTCGGTGCTGATCCCATGGGCCAGGGCCGGATTGATCGTCACCTTGGCGATGTAGCGTTTCAGGCGATGGTTGTCGTTGCGGCTGGAGTCCTCCGGCAGCGCACCCCGCTGCACTTTCATCTTGTGTGCGGTCTGGAAGGTGCGGGTGATGACTTCTCCCACACGACCCATGGCCTGGGAGTCGCTGGCGATGATCGAGAAGGCGCCGAGGTCGTGAAGGATGTCTTCAGCGGCGATCGTCTCGCGGCGGATCCTCGATTCGGCGAAGGCCACATCCTCGGGAATCTTGGGGTCGAGGTGATGGCACACCATCAGCATGTCGAGGTGTTCCTCGAGTGTGTTGCGGGTGTAGGGCCGGGTGGGATTGGTGCTGCTCGGCAGCACATTCGCTTCGCCGCAGATCTTGATGATGTCTGGCGCATGGCCACCACCGGCCCCTTCGGTATGGAAGGTGTGGATCGTGCGGCCTTTGATCGCCGCGATCGTGTCCTCGACGAAGCCGGCCTCGTTCAGGGTGTCGGTGTGGATGCACACCTGCACATCCATGCGGTCCGCCACCGATAGGCAGGCATCGATCGTTGCAGGCGTGGTGCCCCAGTCTTCGTGCAATTTCAGGCCGCAGGCGCCTGCATGCACCTGCTCCTCCAGGGCCTCGGGAGTGCTGGCATTGCCTTTGCCGAAGAAGCCAAGGTTCACCGGCAGGCCTTCAGCGGCCTGCAGCATTCGACCGATGTGGAAGGCGCCTGGTGTGCATGTGGTGGCGTTGGTGCCAGTTGCCGGCCCGGTGCCGCCGCCCATCATGGTGGTGATTCCACTGGCCAGGGCTGTTTCGATCTGCTGAGGGCAGATGAAGTGGATGTGCGTGTCGATGCCGCCAGCGGTGAGGATGTGGCCTTCCCCGGCGATCGCTTCGGTGCCCGGCCCCACCACGATGGTCACCCCTTCCTGGGTATCGGGGTTGCCCGCTTTGCCGATTCCCACGATGCGGCCATCTTTAAGGCCAACATCCGCTTTGACGATGCCCCACCAGTCCAGAATCAGGGCGTTGGTGATCACGGTGTCTACGGCACCTTCAGACCGGGTTGTCTGGGACTGGCCCATGCCGTCGCGAATGACTTTGCCGCCGCCGAATTTCACCTCATCGCCGTAAACGGTGTAGTCCTTCTCGACTTCGAGGATTAGTTCCGTGTCGGCGAGTCGGATGCGGTCGCCTGTTGTGGGGCCGTAGGTCTCTGCGTAGGTCTGGCGTGAAATGCGGTAGGGCATGGATCAGGCGTCTAAGGGTCCGTTGATCTGGCCGTTGAAGCCCACAACCCGACGGGCTCCGGCAAAGGGAATCAGGTTCACATCGCGGCTGTCGCCTGGCTCGAAGCGGATGGCCGTTCCGGCGGGAATGTCGAGGCGCTGGCCCCGGGCCGCGATGCGGTCGAACTGCAGGGCTGCGTTGGCTTCGGCGAAATGGAAATGGGATCCCACCTGCACCGGCCGGTCGCCGCTGTTGGCCACACTGATGGTGGTGACAGGGCGACCGGCGTTGAGTTCGATCGTGCCGGCTTCGGGCATCAGTTCGCCCGGAATCAGGGGTGCCATGGGTTTGGCCTCATCGAATGGGGTCGTGCAGGGTCACGAGCTTGGTGCCGTCGGGGAAGACCGCTTCGATCTGCACCTCATGCACCAGCTCCGGAACGCCTTCCATCACTTGATTGCGTTGCAACCAGGTGGTGCCCTCCTGCATCAGCTCAGCCACGCTCTTGCCGTCGCGGGCGCCCTCCAGCACCAGGAAGCTCAGCCATGCCACAGCCTCCGGGTGATTGAGCTGCAAACCTCGGTTCAGCCGTCGTTCCGCGAGCAGCGCGGCGGTCACGATCAGGAGCTTGTCCTTTTCCTGGGGACTGAGATGCATGGGGGGATGCAGTCGTGTTCAGTGTGTCGCCGAAGCGGCGGGTCTTGGGTTCGTGGTGAACGTTTGTTCGCTGAATGGTTCTTCCTGCAGGGGCCAGACCCTTGGAATTCGAGGTCTGCAGAGGGAGCGCAGTGTGCGTGTCTGGGCCCAGACACGACTGAACCAAAAGCGGGCATCGCGGCTGGAGGTGCCGACGTAGCGGGCGACCAGTCCCTGGTCGAGGCTGCTGCAGCGCATCGTTCCCTCCAGTCCAGCTCGAGCGGCTCGTGCGTCTTGCAGCAGACCGTCACGCTGTTGGGGGCTGAGCGGCATGGGCGCTGCCCAAACCAGGGTTCCGAACACCGGAGCACCATGAAGACCATGCAGGCTGTGGAGGCTGTCGCCATCGAGTTCAAGTCGATCCACAAAGTCCCAACGGGGTTTGGATCCACCGTTGCGCTGGATGGTCAGTCCGGAGCGCCAACGCCCATGGTTCAGCTGTTCCCCGGCCGCTGTACGTCCCAACCGCACTATTTCGGTGCTGAGGAAGGAGGCGTCCTCGGGCAGGGTCACCGAAAGATTCTGTTCATAGAGCGCATCGGCATATAGCACCAGTTCCTGCGGTAGCCACTCCAGATCGCTGTGGGTGCTGAGCTTGGCCGTCACCTCCTGCCGGGCCCAAATGCCATCGGGTTGCAGACGGCTGCGACCGATTGAGCCGTATACCTTCTGAGCAGCAACGCTGGTGATCAGGCTGCGACTTCCGCTGTGTAGCTTGAGGTCGATGCTGAGTTGGTCCCCGCCCACCAGTCCGCCAGCGGTGTGGAGAAGGGGCAGTTCACAGCGGCCGTCGTCTCCGGCTTCGGCGCGCATCAACTTGAACGGCGCCGTGCATCCTCCTTGGTGCCGGCTGCGGCCGGAATCATCGCTGTTGAATTGCAGTTGGCAGTGGCCGTGCCAGGGCTCAGGTCGTTGCATCAGCTCACGCTCGGCCTCCAGCAGCCCTGGCTTGGTAGCAATGCACACCAAATCAGGCTCCGCTGCTGGGCAGGCTTTCAGCCTGAAAGTCGGAGTGATGGTGAGCGAAGCCGTGATCGTGTTGGAGCGGCGTTGTGCGGACGATGGACAGGCCGTTCACGGCAACCCTGCCGCGCTGCAGCTGGCGTTGACGGCGGAACAGCGCACCGTGTTGCGGGGGCGTCGCCAGACCCTCTGTGGCCAAGAGGTGCTTCTGCAATTGCCGCGGGACGGTGCCCTTCGCCCGGGTGATCGCTTAACCGATGCGGTGGGATCCGTACAGGTGGAGGTGATCGCTGCGGCCGAGGCACTGATGCGAGTGGAAGCTGACAGCGTGCTGGAGCTATTGCAGGCGGCATATCACCTGGGCAACCGCCATGTGGCGTTGGAATTGCTTGAGCATGAGCTTCTGCTGCCTCATGATCCGGTGCTTGAAGCGATGCTTCAGCAGCGGGGGTTGGTGCTGAGTCATTGCCAGCGTCCTTTTCTGCCGGAAGGTGGTGCCTACGGTCGCCATTCCCACCCATGACGGCGCTCTCTTTGCTGCAGCTGGTGAGTCCGGCCCTGCCGGTCGGTGCGTTTAGTTATTCCGAGGGGCTGGAGGCTTTGATTCAGTCCGGCGATCTTCGGGATGAGGCGCAGTTGCATGCCTGGCTTCAGGCTGAGCTGACGAACGGGATGCTGCGATTGGAGGCCGCTGCGCTCCCTGTTCTGACAGCCGACCTCAGCAGTTGGCGAGCTGGCGAAGCTGAGGCGAAGAGGCATCTGATCGATCTGGATGGATGGCTTTTGGCCACGCGTGAAGCAGCTGAGGTTCGGGCCCAGCAGCGTCAAATGGGCCAGTCGCTGTTGCTGTTGTTGGCTGATATGGGCCATCCGTTGCCTGAACGAATTGCTTTGAGCTGGCCTGCGGCCTGGGCCGCAGCATCACTGGCATGGAACGTGGCTGTCCCGGAGATGGTGGAGGGATATCTCTATGGGTGGGTTGCCAATCAGCTCAGCGCTGCTGTGAGGCTTTTGCCATTGGGGCCGACTCGTGCTCAGGTGCAGCAGCAGCAGTTGTTGCCGTTGATCGCCGATCAGGCAGTGCTGTTGCAGGGCAGCGACCCTCGAAAGTTGTGGAGTGGTGCTGTTGGTGCAGGTCTGGCACAGCTCACCCATGCTGAGTTGTATTCACGACTGTTTCGGAGCTGATGAGCAGCAAGCTGCGACTGGGGGTGGCTGGTCCGGTGGGATCCGGGAAGACTGCATTGGTGGAGGCCCTCTGCCGGCGGCTGCGTGATCAGCTGCAACTAGCGGTGGTGACCAACGACATCTACACCCAGGAAGATGCCCAGTTCCTGACGCGGGCAGGGGCCCTCGAGCCGGAGCGGATCCGGGGTGTCGAAACCGGTGGCTGCCCACACACCGCGATCCGGGAAGACTGCTCGATCAATCGCGCGGCGGTGGCGGAGCTTGAGGAGAAGTTTCCAGGGCTTGACCTGGTGTTGGTGGAAAGCGGAGGTGACAATCTGGCCGCCAGCTTCAGTCCTGAACTGGTCGATCTTTGTATTTACGTGATTGACGTGGCCGCAGGTGACAAGATCCCTCGCAAGGGAGGACCCGGGATCACCCGATCCGATCTGCTGGTCATCAACAAAATCGATCTGGCGCCGCTGGTCGGGGCCGACCTGGTGGTGATGGAACGGGATACGCAGCGGATGCGGGCTGAGCGCCCCTGGTGTTTCACGAACCTCCAGAGCGGCGAAGGTTTGGAAAAGGTGGTGACGTTTGTGTTGCAACAGCTACCAAAATGAGTTTTCAGAATTTGGAAATCCACAAAAAGTTCCAACCGATACATTCTTCTAGAGGTGGCGCTTAATACCTTTCGTATGACGCCGTCTGGCTGTCATTTTACTTGCTTGTTTTCACGAGAAATGACCAGTTCAATTCCAAAACGTCTCCTCGCAGGTTTCGCTGCAACTGCAGTCGGCGTCACGATGACAGCCTGTGGTGGAGGTGATTCCGCAGGTGGTGGCGACTTTGATGGTTCCATCAAAGTCGGCATTCTCCACTCCTTGAGTGGAACCATGGCTATTTCAGAAACCACTCTTAAAGAGGTTGAAGAGATGGCAATCAAGGAAATCAATGATTCTGGAGGCGTCACAATTGACGACAAATCTTACAAAATTACCTACGTCTCGGAAGATGGTGCTTCTGATTGGCCAACATTTGCTGAAAAATCTCAGAAATTAATTGATGCCGACAAGGTTGCTGTCGTCTTCGGCGGTTGGACTTCGGCTAGCAGAAAGGCAATGCTTCCTGTTTATGAAGCAAAAGATCATTTCTTATTCTACCCAATTCAATATGAGGGGCAAGAGTGCTCCAAAAACATTTTCTACACAGGTGCAGTCCCAAATCAGCAAGCAGAACCAGCAGTTGATTGGCTATTTGACAATTTTTCCGAAAAGTATGGTAAAAAAGTTTACCTAGTCGGATCTGACTATGTCTATCCACGTACTGCTAACACCATCATTAAGGAACAGGTTAAGAGCCTTGGTGGTGTGACGGTTGGAGAAGACTATATCCCTCTTGGAAACACCGAAGTTGCTCCAATTATTGCCAAGATTAAGAAGGAGTTTCCTGATGGTGGAATCATCATCAATACTCTAAACGGTGACTCCAACGTTGCTTTGTTCAAGCAGTTCAAGGCTGCGGGCATCACTCCGGAGAAATATCCAATCATGTCTTTCTCCATCGCGGAGGAAGAAATTCGTCAAATTGGTCCTGAGTTTGTTGGTGGTACTTATGCGGCGTGGAACTACTTCATGTCTCTCGGTACTCCTGCTTCTAATACCTTTAACGAAGCCTTCATTGAAATGTATGGTGATGATCGGGTGACTAATGACCCGATGGAATCTGCATACAATATGGTTTATCTCTGGAAGGCTGCGGTTGAAAAAGCCGGCACTTATGAAGATTTAGATGCAGTGCGTGATGCAATGATTGGTATCAAGATGGATGCTCCTCAGGGGCCTATCGAGATGTATCCCAATCATCACATTTCCCAAACTGTGCGTATTGGCGAAGCCAAAGATGATGGACAGTTTGAAATTCTATGGGATAGCAAAACTCCTGTAGCTCCAATCACTTGGAACCAATATGTTCCTGAAACTAAGGGTTTTGCGTGTGATTGGACTTTGGATCGTCCCGATGCAGGAAAGTATAAAATGTGATTTTGTAATCAATCACTCAGAAACTTGACCCTTAGTGGATCAATATTAATTTGATCCACTTTTTTTTATCCAATGGAGCTATGGATCTAATTTTTTCACAGCTGCTTGATGGCTTGAGCATTGGTGCTGTCCTACTACTTGCAGCTACAGGCTTAGCTATTGTTTTTGGCCTCATGGGTGTTATCAATCTTGCTCATGGTGAATTCATGATGATTGGTGCTTATGTCACCTTTGTCGTGCAAAATATTTTTAGGCCATTGGGTGGTTTTGCATTTGAGGCTTATTACATTATTGCTTTATTTGCATCATTTATTGTAACGGCGATATTTGGTGTTGTTCTTGAAAAAACATTAATTCGCCGTCTTTATGGGAGGCCTTTAGAAACATTACTAGCAACTTGGGGAATTAGTTTAATTCTTATTCAATTTGTCCGTAGTGTTTCTCTTGCGATGGTGATTGGCATTGCAGTCACTGCTTTGCTTGGTTGGGTATTAAATAAATTCTTACCTTTGCCATTGAAACAGGCCTCTTTTGCTAGTTATCTAAAGGGTAGTCTTTGGACTGTAGCAGGTATTATTGGTCTGATCGCAATTAGTACGACTGCATCTATAGGTAGATTTTTCTCTAATCCTTGGTTTGGTCCTCGAAATCTGGATGTAACTCCACCAAAATGGCTACAGGGAACTTGGGGATCTATTGCTGGAATCGAATTACCTGGCATTCGAATTTTTATCATCATATTATCTGCACTTTTAATTGCTGCAGTTGTTTGGTTCCTTACCAAAAGTGTGTGGGGTGTTCGGATTAGAGCCGTTACTCAAAATCGTGAAATGAGTAATTGTCTTGGCATACCTACAGATAGTGTAGACAGTATTACTTTTGGGATTGGTTCTGGATTAGCTGGTGTGGCTGGTTGTGCAATTACATTGCTGGGTTCTGTTGGCCCCAATCTTGGTGGTGCATACATAGTCTCTTGTTTTATGGTAATTGTACTTGGTGGAGTTGGGAATTTGTTGGGAACGATTATTGCATCGATGATGTTGGGTATAATCCAATCGATCATTGGATCAGGATCTTTGTTGATCGCTTTTCCAGATATGCCAAATTCAATTAGATCAGTCGTAGAATTCTTTGCGACAACCAGTATGTCTTATGTGCTGGTATTTATCTTTATTATCGCTTTCCTTCAATTCAAGCCAACTGGAATGTTCCCACAAAAAGGGCGTTCTGTAGAAGCTTAACAACCCTCTTCATCCACTAATTTATGAAACTCTTTAAACGTCTAGTACCTTGGATTCTTCTCGCCTTCGCATTTTTCATCCTTCCTGCGATGGCCAATTCTGAATTGTTTGGCTTTTCACAATTTCGTCTGAACTTATTCGGTCGCTACTTCTCACTCGCATTTGTTGCTCTCGGCGTAGATCTGATTTGGGGATATACAGGACTACTAAGCTTGGGTCAAGGAATATTTTTCTCTTTGGGTGGTTATGCAATTGCCATGCACCTTTTATTAGTCACAAAAAATGACTTTACGACGGGTGCCAATGGACTTCCTAAGTTTTTCGAGAATTATGGTGTTGATAATTTGCCATTCTTCTGGGAGCCCTTTTGGTCTTTCCCTGTATCTATAATAGCAGTATTTATAGTCCCTTCTGTAATCGCAGGCTTTGTTGGATATTTAATCTTTAGGAATCGAATCAAGGGAGTCTATTTTTCAATTATTACACAAGCTTCATTGATGGTTTTTTATCATTTTTTCAATGGTCAGCAGAAACTTGTTAATGGTACTAACGGGCTTAAAACAAGTACTACAGAGATTTTTGGGCTTGTTGCTGGATCTGATGAAGCCCAAATTTTATTTTTTAGAATTACACTTATACTCTTGCCTTTTGCTTATTTGCTTTGTAAATATTTAACATCTGGCAGATTTGGGGATTCGTTGGTGGCAATTCGCGACGATGAGCCTCGCCTTCGCTTTTCAGGATTTAATCCAACTCCATTTAAAGTGATTGTTTTCGTTGTAGCCGGTGGACTTGCAGGTATTTCAGGTGCTTTATATACAGTTCAGTCAGGAATTGTCTCTCCTCAATTTATGTCGATCTCCATGTCAATTGAAATGGTGATCTGGGTTGCTGTTGGTGGACGTGGAACCTTGGTTGGTCCAATTATCGGTGCTGTTTTGGTGAACTACTTGCGTAGTTTGGTGAGCGAAGCTCTTCCAGAGGCTTGGCTTTTTGTACAAGGAGCTCTTTTCGTCTTTGTTGTAGTCCTAATGCCTGACGGCATTTACGGTTGGTTTACGAAGGGTGGTTTCACATCCATGCTTGCAGCTTTTGGAATTGCAAAAAAAACTGCTACTTATCCCAAATTAGATTTTGATGAATCTGTTCAAGAAGAGTCTTTTAAAGTCTGAATTACCTTCTTAATGAATCTCTGATTCTCTATCACCCATGCAAAACTCCATTCTTGATTTAGACCAGGTAAGCGTAAGTTTTGATGGCTTCTATGCTTTGACTGATCTTGATTTTAAGCTGTACCCAGGTGAGCTTAGATCCATTATTGGCCCAAATGGTGCTGGTAAAACTACTTTTTTAGATGTCATAACAGGTAAGGTTAAGCCTACCAAGGGCAATGTCAAGTTGCGCGGTAAAAATATTATCGGATTATCAGAACAAAAAATATCGAGAATGGGTGTTGGACGTAAATTCCAAACCCCAAGAGTCTTTGAAAATCTTACAGTTCAAAGAAATCTTGAATTGACGGCATCCCCGACTAAGACTCCCTGGGCACTGCTAACGAAATCTCTTAGCTCAGTTGCAAGAGACGAGGTTTTTAAAATTATGGAATATGTAGGCTTAGCTCCTTATGCCAAGCTTCAGGCAGGCTCGCTATCACATGGACAAAAACAATGGCTTGCAATTTCAATGTTGGTCGCTCAGTCTCCTGATATCATCCTCTTAGATGAGCCTGTTGCAGGTTTAACTGATGATGAAACTTCTAAAACTGCTGAACTGATTAAATCTTTGGCTGGCGAACATACAGTAGTTGTTATTGAGCATGATATGGAATTTATTCGAGATCTTGGAGCCCCTGTGACTGTGTTGCATCAAGGTCAAAAACTGACTGAAGGTAGTTTAGAAGAAGTTAAACGTGACCCTCGTGTTATTGAGGTTTACCTTGGACAAACGGATGAGAATTAAATTTGATTGATCGTATCCTCTCTTTCTTGCTTGAGTTTTATTATGCCCTCTTCCATCATGCAGCCCCAAGAATCGCATCCTCTGGCTACTGAATTTGTTCTCAAAGCTTCTGGTCTTAATGTTTATTATGGTGAAAGTCATATCCTGAGAAATGTAGATCTGCAAATTCCAAAAGGGGAGATGGTTTGCTTAATAGGTAGGAATGGTGTTGGAAAAACTACTTTTCTTAAAACAATAATTGGACTGCTGCAACAACGTTCTGGTTCTATATCTTATGAATCCAATGAGCTCTTGTCTCAGCCTCCATACCAAAGAGCACGCCATGGAATTGGTTATGTTACTCAAGGTCGAGATATTATTCCATTTCTTACTGTTCGTGAAAATCTTCTTTTAGGAATGGAAGCATTGCCAGGAGGAATGGCTAAGAATCGGCATATAGATTCCTTTGTCTATGAACTCTTCCCAATTCTGGAGCAGTTTTTGAATCGTAAGGGTGGTGATTTAAGTGGTGGCCAGCAACAGCAGTTAGCGATCGCACGTGCCTTGCTTGGTAAGCCCAAGCTCTTATTATTGGATGAACCTACTGAGGGAATTCAGCCGTCAATTATCCTTGATATTGAACGAGCGGTTCAGAGAATTATCAATGAGACTGGTATTAGTGTACTTCTTGTTGAGCAACATCTTCATTTTGTGAAGCAGTCGAGCTTTTATTACGCTATGCAGCGTGGTGGAATCGTTTCTAGTGGTCCGACTTCATCACTGTCTGATGCTGTTATCCAGGAGTTTTTGACTGTTTGATCAGCATAAAAAACCCCTTAAACCGAATAGTTTTTGGGGTAAAAGTATTTTTAGTTTTAATTTAGCAACCTCTATTGAGCATCCATGGTCTGGTCGTGCTTTCCTGGAGCCTTGGTTTGTTAGAAGGTTCTCGATCTTTTCTAGTCACCAGTACAGGATCTCTTCGTTCGGTCTTCAAACGCAATCCCCCACTTAGCAGCATGGGCGGATTGAAAAGGCGCTGCCCTTGGCTTCCGCATTCTGGGCATTCAGTGCTGGTGTCACGATCTGAGATCGATCTCCAAACTTCGTATGTCGGGCAATTGTTGCCTGTGCAGGCGAACTCGTAAACAGGCATCGGCTTCAAGTGAGAAAAGAGAAAGGAGTCAAGATGATTGACTCCTTGACTGGTTTTTAGGCTTTTTAGCTCAACAGGGAAGTATATCTTGGTCGAAAATCGAAGTTGGCAAAGCTAATGTACAGCACGCATTTGGAATATCGACAATACCGCTGATTCTTCCCTCAACAGGTGCACAACTTAAGAGCAAATAAGCTTGTTCTCCGGTGTAACCGAATTTTTTCAGGTATTCAATGGTATTGAGACAGGCTCGCCGGTAAGCGATGTGTACATCCATGTAGTACTGCTTGCCTTCGAATTCATCAACAGAAATTCCTTCGAAAACAAGGTAGTCATTGTAATGAGGCTCAACGGGGCTTGTCTTGAACATAGGATTGATCATTCCATATTTGGCCATGCCACCCTTAATCAGCTCGACATGTAGATCGAGATAGCCCGACATCTCAATTGCTCCACAGAAGGAGATTTCACCGTCACCCTGTGAGAAGTGGATGTCACCCATGGAAAGTTTTGCTCCCTCTACATAGACAGGGAAATAAATCCTTGTACCTTTGGTGAGATTTTTGATGTCGCAGTTGCCGCCGTGTTCACGGGGTGGAACGGTACGGGCAGCTTCGTTTGCGATGCGGTCGAAGTCGCCCGCTTTCACGTTGCCAAGAATGGCACTGTTGGGGTTGGGCAGAGCTGCGAGGACGGGCTCGCTACCTGACAATCCAGCGCCATAGGTACGGCGATCTGGTGCTGTTTTAACAAGTTCAGTCTCTCTGCGGTTCCACTCGTTAAGGAGCTCCATCGAGGGTGCACAACCAATCAGCCCTGGGTGGGTAATGCCTGCGAAACGTACGCCGGGTATATGACGTGATGTTGTGTAGATACCCTCTAGGTCCCAGATTGCTTTGGCTGCTTTTGGGTAATGATCTGTCAGGAAACCACCGCCATTTTCTTTTGCAAAAATACCCGTGAAGCCCCATTCATCCCCCTGTAAGGCTCCTACCTCAAGGATGTCAACAACCAGGATGTCACCAGGCTGGGCACCGTTCACCCAGATTGGACCACTAAGAACATGAACGACCTCGAGATTGACATCAGCAATATCTTGTGGGTCGTCATTGTCTTTTATCTGACCATCAGTCCAATCTTTGCATTCGATGCGGAATATATCACCAGGATTAACGGATGCAACTGCTGGTATGTCGGGGTGCCACCTATTATGACCAGGCATTTCTTGCTGGTCCATAGATTTTGTGAGATCAACTTTGAAGAGCGTCTCTGGCATTACGTAGGCCTTTATTGCACAAAATCATTCAATGCTCTGCAAAAGCATTGAGAAGTTATGGTTGATACACAATGCCAACAAGGCTATGCAGTTTAAAATAAAAAAGTATTAATCCCTACAAAAATAAGTCTCAGAAATCAAATGTCGCACCGAGCCAGCATCTGCTGGCTGGGTGCGTACCAAAATTTATACTGCGATCGTTTCAACAGGTTTCGCAGACGTTGTTCCATTTTTAGGCATTGGTCCAAGCTTCACGCCGTCTGGATAGTATTTCCATCCGTCGCGTACGCGAATGCTGCTGTCCCATGGCAGCTTGTATTCACCTTTAGCCAAGTCTTCAACCCAGGTCAGGTAATTTTCCTTTTCACCACCAGGCTTGCCGACATAGGCACGACATCCTAGGTTAAAGATATTATTTTCAAGGGCCCAGTTTTCCCTTGCCTTGTCAACGAGCCGCGGGAATAATTCTGCGGTAACGATTTCCCAGGGGTTGCGGTGGCCTTGTTGGATAACATTGCCGTCGTAGTTGCAGACGGTACCTTCTCCGAAGTAGTAGAACACACCATCGTAACCGGCAAGGTTCACTGAAATGGTGTACATCAGGTTCTGCCAGGCATTGGTGCGATTCGTCCAAATCCACTGGTCATTGACTTGAGTCGAATAACCGGAAATTCTGATGTAGACGTTTGCTCCCTTGTAAGCAGCTTCTCTTGCCAGTTCAGGGAACATGCCGTCGTGGCAGATGCAGACTGCAAGCTTCGATCCCTTGGGACCGTCACAGACTGGCATGCCGTAGTTGCCGGGTGACCAAGGTTCGATAGGGACCCATGGTTGAAGTTTGCGATAGTGAAGCGCTATTTCTCCATCTGAATTAATAATAATAGCCGTATTAAAGGGTGGTTTACTGGGGTCGTCATTGACCTCCATTAGGGAGAAAACACCCCATACATCATTTTCTTTGCAGGCTTGTTTAAATCGACCAATCTCTGGGGAATCGATGGTCAGCAACATCTCATCATAGGTCCAGATTGCCGTGTTTAAGCCTTGAGTGGAGTACTCGGGCATCACGATCAGATCAGCTTCCGGATATCCGGCCTTGGTTGATGCAACTGCCTTGCAGATTTGATCAACCTGAGTCTGGATGTCTTCAGGACCTTTAATCACTGGTACCGGGTACTGAATCATTGCAACCAGAAGGGATTCATCCCAAGAACTTACGCTTCCGGTACTAGCCATAAGGCAATAATGAGAACCATTATCACGATGACGCCTCGTTTTGCTAGGAGCTGTATCTCATGTTGCAGTTTCGCTTCTTTGTTTCCAGTTAAGTTGTTGTTGCTACATTTTTAGTCTTTGTTGTCACGAAAATCACCTTTCCTGCAAGCGTTTTGTGCAACTCGTTCTGCCCAGGCTGGTGCTTCTTCACGGCCTTTATTGATCTCGTCGCTGTTGAATTTTAGGAGTAGTTGCCAGTCAGTTTTCCCCCCTTGATCTCCAGGTAGTTCGTCTTTCTTAAGCCAACGACCATAAATGTTGTCGTAATCCGGCCAATTTGGTAGGTCGGGCATGCTGCACACAACATTGACTTCTGCTTTCTGTGTAGTCGGGCCATTGCTTGATATCTCTACGCCACCATCAAATAGGCCATTAGGGGTACCAGGCTTAAATGCCTTGGTCAGCGTTACGGTTATATCTTCGACAACGACAAGCACATCTCCTGGCTTGGCTTGGTGAAGGCGTGTCTCTTCGGTTTGTGTATGGCAGCCCTGGCATGTCATAGCGAGTGAAAGTGCCAGCCATGGCAGTAGAGATTTTTGTTTTGGCAATGTGGCTGTCGCTCCTTTGTTTTGTTCTTTCTTTTTACACTGCCACCCAAACATTAAAAAAAGTGTTGTTTTTGATTTGTGTAGCCGCGTGAACGACGGCTACTTCCTTTCTGCTGTAAAAATTTATCTGTAGCAACAGCTACAGTGCGTTCACCCTTTT
>QCTG01000030.1 GCA_003211235.1 Synechococcus sp. AG-673-B04 | reverse complement strand
ACGCAATCCTCGGTGCGAGGGGATGAAGCGATCTGACCGGCTTTACAGCCATCCCAAGGAACCATCTCAAGGACATCCAGCGGGCAGGCGCGCACGCATTGGGTGCAGCCAATGCATGTGTCGTAGATCTTGACAGCGTGGGACATGTCCCGATGCGAACGAGGGCTTCGAACTAAATTACTCGCCCTTGATCACTCCCAGGCTCACGCCGTCATTGTTATTAATGCCGAGGCGGTCGAACCCCTGCCCGTAAGATGCAGCGTCCCGTTGCCACGGCTATGTCCCAGGAAGCGATCCTCGAGAAAGTCAGCTCGATCGTTGCTGAGCAACTCAGCGTCGATGCCGGTGAGGTGAAGCCGGAATCCAACTTCCAGAATGATCTGGGAGCAGATTCTCTGGACACCGTGGAACTTGTCATGGCTCTGGAAGAAGCCTTCGACATCGAAATCCCCGACGAAGCTGCTGAGGGCATCACCACAGTCGGCGACGCCGTCAAATACATCCAAGACAAACAGGCCTGAGGAACGGCATGGTGGATGGTCTCCATCGCGTCGTCATAACCGGTCTCGGCGCGGTCACACCGATCGGCAATACGGTTCAGGACTACTGGCACGGCCTGACGTCAGGCAGGAATGGTGTGGAAGGCATCACCCTCTTTGACGCCTCAAAACACGCCTGTCGCTTCGCGGCCGAAGTCAAAGACTTTGACCCTGCAGGCCTGATCGAACCCAAAGAAGCCAAACGCTGGGATCGATTTTGCAAATTCGGCGTCGTTGCAGCCAAACAGGCTGTGGCGGATGCGGGCCTTGAGATAACGGAGTCCAATGCTGAGCGCATTGGCACGATCATTGGATCTGGAGTGGGTGGACTGCTCACGATGGAGACCCAGGCCCATGTTCTGGACGGCAAGGGGCCCGGCAGGGTGAGTCCATTCACCGTGCCGATGATGATTCCCAACATGGCCACAGGATTGGCGGCCATCGCACTGTGCACGAAGGGGCCTAGTTCCGCCGTTGCCACAGCCTGTGCTGCCGGGTCAAATGCCATTGGCGATGCCTTCCGGTTGCTGCAGCTGGGGAAAGCGGACGCGATGGTTTGTGGTGGCGCTGAATCCGCAATCACGCCCTTGGGCGTCGCGGGATTCGCCAGCGCCAAGGCTCTTTCATTCCGCAATGATGACCCCGCCACAGCGAGTCGACCGTTCGACCGGGAACGAGACGGTTTCGTCATCGGCGAAGGCGCCGGAATCCTGGTGCTTGAGACCCTGGAACACGCACAAGGCCGTGGAGCCAAGATCCTTGGCGAGGTGATCGGCTATGGGATGACCTGCGATGCCCACCACATCACATCTCCAACGCCCGGTGGCGTCGGTGGTGCTGAAGCCATGCGTCTTGCGTTAACCGATGCCGGCGTCGAGGCTGCCGAAGTGGACTACGTCAATGCCCACGGCACCAGCACACCGGCGAACGACAAGAACGAGACGTCGGCCATCAAAAGTGCCCTGGGGGAGCGGGCCCTGCAGATCCCCGTCAGCTCGACCAAATCCATGACCGGCCACCTGCTGGGTGGATCCGGTGGCATCGAAGCCGTGGCCTGCGTGCTCGCTCTAATGGAAGGGGTTGTTCCTCCCACCATCAACCACTCCACGCCGGATCCCGAGTGTGATCTGGATGTCGTGCCCAACCAGGCACGGGATCAGAAACTCGACATGGCGTTATCCAACTCCTTCGGCTTTGGAGGCCACAACGTCTGCCTGGCTTTCCGACGCGCCGCCTGAGCAAGCCAGCTCGCACCGTGCGTCACAATCGTCCCATCTTTCCTTAACTCCATGGTCGCCGCGCCCGCATCACTAGACACGCTTTGCGTCAACAGCATCCGGATGCTGGCCGTTGATGCCATCAACAAGTCCAAAAGCGGCCATCCCGGACTGCCCATGGGCTGCGCACCGATGGGGTATGCCCTCTGGGACAAGTTTCTCAAGCACAACCCGAAGAACCCCAAGTGGTTCAACCGCGACCGCTTTGTGCTCTCCGCCGGTCACGGCTGCATGCTGCTTTATGCGCTGCTGCACCTGACCGGTTACGACTCGGTATCTATCGACGACATCAAGCAGTTCCGCCAGTGGGGCTCAAAGACCCCTGGTCATCCTGAGACCTTCGAAACTCCCGGTGTTGAAGTGACCACGGGCCCCCTGGGGGCCGGTATCTCCAACGCCGTCGGCCTGGCGATCGCCGAGTCTCACCTGGCTGCCAAGTTCAACAAGCCTGGTTCGACCCTCGTTGATCACTACACCTACGTGATCATGGGTGACGGCTGCAATCAGGAGGGTGTGGCCTCCGAAGCCGCCTCCTTGGCAGGTCACCTCAAGTTGGGGAAGCTGATCGCCCTATACGACGACAACAACATCACCATCGACGGGCGGACCGACGTTTCCTTCACCGAAGACGTCCTCAAACGCTATGAGGCCTACGGCTGGCACGTGCAGCACGTGGCTGATGGCAACACCGACGTCGACGCCATCGCCAAGGCGATCGAAGCCGCCAAGGCCGTAACCGACAAGCCGTCGATCATCAAGGTGACCACCACCATCGGCTATGGCTCTCCCAATAAGGGCGATACCGCTGGCGTGCACGGTGCACCCCTTGGTGATGACGAAACCGCTCTGACGCGCCAGCAGCTGGGCTGGGAATACGGCACCTTCGAAGTGCCTCAGGAGGCCTATGACCAGTTCCGTCAGGCCATTGATCGTGGCGCCAGCCTCGAAGCCGAGTGGAACCAGACGTTGGCCACCTACCGCACCCAATTCCCCGGTGAAGCCGCCGAATTCGAGCGGATGCTGCGGGGTGAGCTGCCCGAGGGTTGGGAAAAGGACCTACCCACAGCTGGCCCGGACGACAAAGGTCTTGCGACCCGAAAGCACTCCCAGATCTGCCTGGGTGCCCTCGGACCCAACCTGCCGGAACTGATCGGTGGCTCCGCCGACCTCACCCACTCCAACTACACAGACATCAAGGGTGAAACAGGGTCCTACCAGCCGGAAACCCCAGAGAAGCGTTATCTGCACTTCGGTGTGCGCGAGCACGCCATGGCGGCAATCCTCAACGGCATTGCTTATCACAGCAGCGGCCTGATTCCTTACGGAGGCACCTTCCTGGTCTTCGCGGACTACATGCGCGGGTCGATGCGTCTGTCTGCCCTGAGTGAGCTTGGTGTGATCTATGTGCTCACCCATGATTCCATCGGTGTGGGCGAGGACGGACCCACCCACCAGCCGATCGAGACCATCCCATCTCTGAGGGCCATACCTGGGATGCTGGTGTTCCGACCCGGCGATGCCAACGAAACCAGCGGTGCTTACAAGCTGGCGATTGAGAACCGCAAACGCCCAAGCGCTCTGTGCCTCAGCCGACAGGGCATGGCCAACCAGGCCAACTCCTCGATCGCGAAAGTGGCCAAGGGGGGTTACATCCTCGAGGATTGTGACGGCACACCTGAACTAATCCTGATCGGCACCGGCACCGAACTCGACCTTTGTGTACAGGCCGCCAAGCAACTCACCGCTTCCGGCAAGAAAGTCCGCGTGGTGTCCATGCCCTGCGTGGAGCTGTTCGATGAACAAAGCGATGCCTACAAGGAGGAGGTCCTCCCGAATACTGTGCGCAAGCGCATGATTGTTGAAGCTGCTGAGTCATTTGGCTGGCACCGCTTCATTGGCCTCGACGGCGACAGCGTGACCATGAACCGCTTCGGTGCTTCAGCACCCGGCGGCACCTGCCTAAAGGAGTTCGGATTCACCGTCGAGAATGTGGTGGCCAAAGCCAACGCCCTGCTCGGCTGAACCAGGTTTTGAATCTCTGAACTTTGACCCTCTGCTGCGGCAGGGGGTTTTTTGTGACCATGAAAAACCGGCTCTTCCGATGGAGAGCCGGCATGTTTGGTTCATGTTTTGCCGAAAGGCCTCAGTCCGCCTTGTCGAGCTTCACCGGGGTCAATTCAGCCGCACCACCCTTGGAGGCAAGGGCCTGTTCCAGCCCTTCAAGATCTTGATCGGTGATCTTGGTCTGCATCGGACAGTGCTTGGGCCCGCACATCGAACAGAACTCTGCCTGCTTGTAGATATCAGCGGGAAGCGTCTCATCGTGATACTGCTTGGCCCGCTCAGGATCCAACGACAGCTCGAACTGACGGTTCCAGTCGAAGGCATAACGGGCTCGACTCAGTTCATCATCGCGATCCCGGGCTCCCGGGCGATGACGGGCAATGTCAGCCGCATGGGCAGCGATCTTGTAGGCGATCAAGCCCTCACGCACATCCTCTGCATTGGGAAGACCCAGATGCTCCTTGGGAGTCACGTAGCAAAGCATCGCCGTGCCATGCCATCCAGCCATGGCCGCACCAATGGCTGAGGTGATGTGGTCGTAGCCGGGAGCGATGTCGGTGACCAGGGGACCGAGAACGTAGAAGGGCGCCTCGTTGCACTCCTCCATCTGCTTCTTCACGTTGAACTCGATCTGATCAAGCGGCACATGTCCGGGACCCTCCACCATCACCTGGACGTCGTGATTCCAGGCACGACGGGTGAGTTCTCCGAGGGTCTTCAGTTCAGCGAGCTGGGCCGCATCGGAGGCATCGTGCGTACAGCCGGGACGCAGTGAATCCCCAAGCGAAAAGGTGCAGTCGTAACGCTTGAAGATCTCGCAGATGTCGTCGAATCGGGTGAATAGCGGATTTTGACGATGGTGATACAGCATCCACTGGGCCAGGATCCCGCCACCTCGACTGACAATGCCGGTGATGCGACCCTTCACCTTGGGCAGGTGCTCAATCAGCAGCCCGGCGTGGATGGTCTGGTAGTCAACGCCCTGCTGGCAGTGCTTCTCAATGATGTGGAGGAAGTCGTCCTCGTCCAGCTTTTCAATCGAGCCGTGGACACTCTCCAGCGCCTGGTACACGGGCACCGTTCCAATGGGCACCGGAGAAGCATTGATGATGGCCGTGCGCACCTCATCGAGGTTTACGCCACCTGTGGAGAGATCCATCACCGTGTCGGCGCCATACTTCACCGCCAACTTCAATTTGTTCACCTCCTCAGCTGCGTCGGAGGCGTTGGGGGAGGCGCCGATGTTGGCGTTCACCTTGCACGTGCTGGCAATGCCGATCGCCATCGGCTCGAGATTGGTGTGATTGATATTGGCCGGAATGATCATGCGACCCCGCGCCACCTCCTCCATCACCAGGGTCTCAGGCAGGTTTTCCCTCCTGGCCACATAGACCATTTCCTCGGTCACCAGACCCTGACGGGCGTAGTGCAACTGGGAAACATTGGTCTGGCCCTTGCGGGATTCAACCCAAGAAGAACGCATGATCCATTGCGCGTGTGGATGACCAGGAGCCGGCCGGTCGACCGTGGATCACGTGCTTCACTTCCCTGGCGCCGGCATGACCCGGATCAGGTTCAGAGGGTGTGATCTCAGCCCTTACTGACGGATGTCAGCTTAGGCACCCCTAGTGGTGCTGAATAACTAGCAACGGTTTTGGGAAAAAACTTTCAGCTGACCTGCAGCCCATTCAGTGCTGCGGCCACCACACGGTGATCCCTGTCCTGCTGCAGGGGCTGCAGCAATGTTCTGGACTGCTCACCGATCGTCTGCCCATCGCCCTCGCGCACCAAACGCCCAAGGATTTCGGCGCCACTCACCCGCACGGTGCCATCAGCATCGGCAATCGCCATGGTGGCGAGCTCCAGTAACCAACTCAAGGCAATCTCTTGCTGCTCGGCAAAAGCAGAAAGAATGCTGCAACGCACCAGCCAGGCTTCATCGGCAGCAAAAGCGTCCCGAAGCAGGGGCCAGGACCGTTCCACGCCGTAACTGGCCAAAGCATTGGCTGCCTCCGCACGCACATTGGGATCGTCATCGGCACTCAGCAGCCGGCTCAACACACTCCAGCCCTGTTCATTGCGTTTGTAGCCCAGACCACTGCAACTGAGCGATCGCACCAAAAACGGCTGTTGCTCCGTACCCAGCACCAACAGCGGTACGGCTACATCATTCTCGAGAAAACGAAGCTCAGTCAGAGCTGGCATGGCCTGCACAGGATCACCGCTGATGATGGCCTGCCGCAACTGCTCAGGATCAGGACGATCAGACACAGGCACAGCTCTCGGGCTTACCAGGATCAACCATCTGGCAACCGATCGTGGTCAGAGCTGCTTCTGACGGCTGGCTTGCAGAGCCTCAAGCAGGCGGCTCCGGTGACGTCGCCGGCCCACTGCAGCACTAATGATCAACCCTGAACCCACCAACAGAGGCGGCAGAGCCTGCGATCGCTCTCGTCCCTCACGATGCTGCACAGCCACAACGGCCAGCACGATCAGCAATGGCGCTGCCAACGAAGCCAGCAATGGAAGCCAATGCTTCATCGGGCTTTTCGGTCATCCATCCAAGCCAGCACAGTCGTCGCCAGCACCTTGACTCCCACTTCCAGGGCCTGCTCATCGGGTTGAAAGCGGCAGTGATGAAGTGGTGCACAGCCCTCGTCACCGGCGACCCCGAGGCGGAGCATGGTGCCGGGAACGTCGCGGAGCAATTCAGCGAAATCCTCGGCCCCCAGCGAAGGCTGTTCCACCTGCACAACGCAATCGGACCCAAGACGCTCCACGGCACAGCGTTCCATCAGATCAGTCAACGCCACGTTGTTGTCCACAGGGGGAGCGATGCAGCGGTAGTGAACCTGGGCGGACCCGCCACCGCTGCTGCAAATGGCTTGAACGGTCTCGTCGATCCAGCCCGGCAACGTTGCATGCAACTGAACATCCAGACAGCGCACAGTCCCCAGCAAACGCACCCGATCCGCAATCACGTTGAAAGCCCGACCACCTTCCACCTTGCCGAAACTGATCACCACGGGCTGCAAGGCATCGAGACGGCGAGCGATGGACTGCTGCAACTCGGTGATCACCCGCGCCGCAAGCCAAATGGCATCCACCGCCTGATGGGGCCGAGCCCCGTGCCCCCCCTCTCCCTGCACCTTGATCTCGAGCTCACCAGCAGCGGCGGTGAGGCAACCTCGACGGATGCCGACGGTGCCTGCTGAAAGATTTGGCACCACGTGAACACCGAACAGGGCATGGAGACCATCGGTCGCCCCTGCATCCCGCATCCACACGGCTCCCTGTGCAAGCTCTTCAGCGGGCTGGAACAACAGCCGCACACGACAGGGCAACTCCGCTGCAGCACCCAACAGCCTGGCCACGCCAAGACCGATGCAGGTGTGCAGATCATGGCCACAGGCATGCATCACTCCCTGGCGGGTGGAGGTATAGGGCAATCCGGTGAGCTCCTCAACGGGCAGAGCATCCATATCCACCCGTAATCCCACTATGGGGCCCTGCTCCGGGCCCAGTTCAGCCACGACACCTGTCCGGCCAACAGCTTCCTGAACCCGCCATCCGGCAGCCCTCAGCTCTCCAGCAACCAGGGCCGCCGTCTGATGTTCCTCACCACTGAGTTCAGGATGCGCATGCAAATGACGCCGCAGCTCAATTAACTCAGGCAGCTCCTGAGCCAGGCGATCGAGAAGGCTCATCCATCCTCCAAAGCCAAAAATGCCATCAGCTGCCGCGTCGGCTGCGGTGGCCAGCGGCGCACCTCCAGCAACCAGTCCCTTTGGCGGTAACGGGGATCCAGCCCCGCCGCCGCCGCCCAATGGCTTTCAGCCTCACCCGAAGCGCCACGCTGCCAGAGAAGACCGCTCAAAGCAGCACGAGCATCAGCAAACAGGGGGTAGCGGCGGATCAACTTGCGCAGCTCCAACTCTGCCCCACTGAGATCCTTCTCCTGCCAAGCAGCCAGGGCCGCACTGGATCGGGCCATGGCAAATCCGGGCTGAGCATCAGCGGCACGGCTGTACAGCTCCAGAGCCTGACTCCAGTTCCCCGTTGAGCCACGAACATTGCCCAGGTTGTAGAGAGCCGAGGCATCGTCTGGATTGCGCTCAAGAATCCATAGGTAATCGGCGGCCGCGGCCGACCAATCCTTGAGAGCTTCTTCTGCAGTGCCCCGATTGAGATGGGGGTCGGCCTCCTCAGGAGCCAGCTCGATCGATCGGGTCTGATCGGCGATCGCACCCTGCAGATCTCCAAGACCGAGTCGCACGTTGCCACGGTTGCTCAGGGCGGCCGCATCGTTGGGGGCCTGATCAAGCACCAGGTCCCAGAGCGGCAAGGCCTGAACGAAATCACCGCTCTGGCTTGCCTTCAGCGCTCGGTTGTACAAGCCCTCAAGCGTCTCGGCTGCTGCACCCGATGGCCAGAACAACACCAGGGCAAGGCAGGCAGAAAGCCAACGTCGGATCATGCAGCCTCCGACAGATGAATCCGCGCCGCGTCGGTGAGCATGCGACCCCTCGGTGTGCGAACCAGCAGGCCCTGCTGCAGCAAAAAAGGCTCCACCACTGCTTCCAGCGTGGTGGGGTCCTCACCCAGAGCAGCAGCCAGGGTCTCAAGGCCCACCGGCCCGCCCCCGTGCTGTTCCATCAGAAATGTCAGCAAACGCCTGTCAGCAGCATCCAATCCGCGGTGATCGACGCGATGCATGCTCAGGGCCTTGGTGACCAGATCGGCATCAATCCGCTCATCCTGTCCCTGAACAGAAGCCACATCACGAACCCTACGCAGCAGACGATTTGCGATCCGTGGGGTTCCGCGACATGACCCTGCAATTCCCGCGCAAGCCTCAGGAGTGAGGCTCACCTTCAACAGATCCGCCGTGCGCGCCACGATCGCCTCCAGATCTTGCTGGCTGTAGAACTCAAGCCGCTGAATCAGACCGAAGCGATCGCGCAACGGGGAACTGAGGGACCCCGCCCTGGTGGTGGCACCGACCAGGGTGAAAGGCGGCAGATCGAGGGTCCGGCTTCTTGCGGTACTCCCCTTGCCAACGGTGAGATCCAGCCGGCGATCCTCCATAGCGGGATAGAGAAGTTCCTCAGCGACTCTGTTCAGGCGATGGATCTCATCGATGAACAGCAGTTCACGAGGCTGAAGATTCACTAGCAGTCCTACGATGTCGCGTGGGCGCTCCAAAGCCGGGGCGCTGGTGATCCGACATTGAACCCCCAGTTCCTCGGCCAGCACGAGGGCCATCGTGGTTTTGCCGAGACCTGGCGGGCCATACAGCAGCACATGATCGAGGGCCTCGCCGCGCCCCTGAGCCGCCTGCACCGCAATGCCAAGCACCTGTTTCAGCTCGGACTGACCGATGTAGTCGGCCAGCTTCCGCGGGCGGAGACCTTCATCGGCTCGGGCCGTCGCCTCCTCGGGCGTTGGCTGAGTGTCCAGCACCCGCTGTGGACGGGGCTTGGAAGAGCCGGCGTTGGAGGACACGATCGCCATGCGGGCAGGGTACCCAGCTCTGGATAGGGTCGGAAGACGAATGAACTGCCATGGCCAAAGGAGGAGCGAAAAAAGCCGCCGCCGCTGCGGCCCGAGCCGCCGCAAATCGAATGCTGGCCGATAACCGCCAGGCCCGGTATCAATACGAAATTCTTGAAACCCTCGAAACCGGTATCGAACTGGTGGGCACCGAAGTGAAGTCAATACGCAATGGCAAAGCCAATCTGCGGGATGGGTTCTGCCTGATCCGAAACGGTGAACTGCAGCTGCACAACGTGCATATTTCCCCGCATACCCATGCCGGCAGCTATTTCAACCACGACCCCCTACGCACTCGCCGTCTGCTCGCCCACCGTCGCGAGATCGACAAACTACGCGGACAGCTGGACCAGAAGGGCCTGGCGCTGATTCCCCTCAACATCCATCTGAAGGGATCCTGGATCAAGATCACCATTGGTGTGGGCAAGGGCCGCAAGCTGCATGACAAACGGGCTGCAGAGAAGGAAAAGCAATCGAAACGGGAGGTCAAAGCAGCGATCGCTCGCTTCTGACCACACGTCTCTGATTACTCGTCGTTCGGCGGTGTCGAATCCGCTCGACAGGAGAGCGTGATCAGAGCAGATGCGACACCGTCATTGGTGACCAGCAGCTGCAACGGCGAGCCAACTCCGGGTTCGAGGCTGATCACCCGCAGCGGGCCGCGTTTATCAAGCAGGGTTCCGTCGGGTCGAAACAACGTCATCTGCATCAAGGGCGTGCCATTGATGCCAAGCACCAAACTGTGCTGCTGCGGCACGGACACTGCCAGCAATTGGGCACCTTTGGCAGGAATCGGTAAGGAACGATTCACCAGCTCACCCGGTCGCGCCTCCACGGTTGCGACCCGAAGGTCATCGAGGGTGCGCATCGCAGCGGCGATCCACAGCTGCCGGAACGGTTCGGCAGGAGCTGCACCCTGAGGCTCTCCAGGTAACAGATCCCGGGCGTCTGCGCCCACCAGCCGTTCCAGCACCAAGGGGTGAATGCCCTGATCTGTCAGCCGCCGAGATGATCCCCGCCAATCCCCATCACCCAACGAACCGAGCCTTGCCCGCAAGAAGGGAGGCAGCCGCTCAACCCGTGACAACCAGTCCTGAGCCAAGTCGTCCCAGATCTGACGCAAGGCCAAATCCTCAGGCGCTTCGGATGGGAGCCTCCCCATGCGATCGGGATGCCGTTGCAACAGAGAGCTGTCCACCAGCTTGAGAAACCAGGAGCGATCCACCTGCAACGCGCGCAATCGACTCAACAGCTGCTGACGCTGCTGATTGGTGCTGGATGTGGGAGCACTGTCGCGCTCGGCACGCGCCTGTGGCGGAGCAGCAGAACGCTGTTCACCCGCATCGCGTGACAGCAGAAGCCAGCCGAGCACAGTGCCAAGAACGGCTGAGAGCGCCAGGGCCAGCACCACGGGAGCAAGACCTCCTTCCGCTCCCTGTTCCCGCTGCTCAGCCCGTGTCAGCTGACGCTGCTCAGCCGGCATCATCCCTCCCGCTCATTAAGCTCATCGTTGGCCATTCAAGACACCGCGGCCCACTCCCGCCAGACGATTCACTCCCATTGGACCAACTGATCCACAAATCCACATGGACCTTTAACGTCCGCGCAGCAACAGCTTGTTAGGACGTTGTGCTGCTGACCAAGCTGCAAGAGGTGCGTCAACGCAGTGAGGCGCTGATCCTTCCGTTGGAGCCCGAAGATCTCTGCCTGCAGGGCATGGCCGATGCCAGCCCGCCGAAATGGCACCTGGCCCACACCACCTGGTTCTTCGAAACCTTTCTGCTGCAACCCCACCTGGAAGGCCATCAGGCCTGCGACCCACGCTGGAGTTATCAATTCAACTCGTATTACGACGCTGTAGGTGACCGGCACCCCAGGCCCGAACGCGGCCTGCTTAGCCGGCCCGGTATTGCAGCTATCCTCGACTGGCGCCACCGCGTTGACGAGGGCCTGAGTCGCTTGCTGGACACTCCCTCTCGCAAGCTCATCCAGCTGGCGGAGCTCGGCCTTCAGCACGAGCAGCAACACCAGGAACTGTTGCTAATGGATGTCCTCGACGGGTTCAGCAGGCAACCCCTGGAACCCTGCTACGACATCAGGGCTGATCTCACCACGACGGTGGAAGACAAGCGATGGCTGCACTGCAGCGAGGAGCTGGTGGATATCGGACACGAGGGCGAGGGCTTCCACTTCGACAATGAATCGCCGCGCCACCGGGTGTGGCTGGATCACTTTGAGCTGCAGAGTGATCTGGTCACCAACGGCGACTATGAGCAATTCATTGGTGATGGGGGTTATCGACGTCCCGAGCTTTGGATGAGCGAAGGCTGGAGCTGTTGTCAGCGGAACGGATGGCAAGCGCCACGCCACTGGCGCGGCGACTGGGAGGAATTCACCCTGGCGGGGCGACGTCCCAGGAACGCACAGAGTCCGGTCCGCCATGTGAGTTGGTTCGAAGCTGACGCCTTTGCCCGCTGGAGCGACGCACGCCTGCCGAGCGAGGCGGAATGGGAGCAAGCCCGCAGCATCCACAAGGAAACCATGCGAAATGCCCACGGTGCCCTTTGGCAGTGGACCTCCACCCCCTATCGGCCCTATCCAGGTTTCTCAGCGGCCCCCGGCGCAATCGGTGAATACAACGGCAAGTTCATGAGCTCACAATTCGTGCTCCGGGGCAGCTGTTGGCTGACACCGGCGGGCCATGAACGGGACACCTATCGAAACTTCTTTCCGCCGGCGAGCCGCTGGATGGGAAGCGGAATCCGACTGGCCCGATGAACGTCGAGCTCCTTGACCTTCATCCAGCCCCAGCCGACTTGGAGCAGTTAGTGCGAGAGGGGATGACAGCCATCCCACGACAGCTGCCAGCCTGGCTCCTTTACGACAGCGAAGGATCACAGCTCTTCTCGGCCATCTGCGAGCAACCGGAATACAGCCTGACGCGAACCGAAATCGACCTGCTGAACCAACAGGCAGAGGCCATCTCTGTATCTTTGGGATCAGGCGTTTTGGTGGAGTTCGGAATCGGGAACGCGCGCAAGGTCTCCCCTTTGCTGAAGGCCCTCAACAGCAATTTGTTCGTGGGGCTCGACATCAGCCGCACTGCGTTGCGCGATGCCCTCGAAGGTCTGGGACGTGAGCATCCGCAGAGCACGATGTTGGGCATCTGCTGCGACCACAGCCAGTTGACGGATCTACCCCCTCATCCGCTGCTGGATGGGCGACGCCGCATTGGCTTTTTCCCCGGCAGTTCCCTCGGAAACTTCAGCGGTGACAACGCTGTGGCACTGCTGCAACGCTTCAGACGACTGCTCAACGGCGGGCCCCTGCTGTTGGGATTAGATCAACCAAGAAGCCCCACGCTGCTGGAGGCCGCCTACAACGATGCCGCGGGTGTTTCCGCCGCCTTTGCACAAAATCTGCTGACACGGCTCAACCGCGAACTGCAGGGCGACATTGACGTGAGCCGCTTCCAGTACCGCGCACGCTGGCAAAGCTCTCAAAGCCGAATTGAAATGGCTCTAGTGAGTACTTGTGCTCAGACCATCACCCTGGCTGGGCAGCGCTGGCACTTCGATGCTGATGAGGCGTGGATCACGGAACACAGCGTGAAATACAGCCCAGCAGCGGCTGAAGAGCTGGCGCTTCAGGCTGGCTGGAGAATCCAGCAACGCTGGCACGATGAAAATGACCACGTGTCACTGCATCTTCTGCTGCCGGCAAACTGAGGTTTGACCACCCCTGCATCGGGATCATGACCTGGCTTGACCAGCTGGAACAGGAACTGGACCAAAGACTGTCCTCGTTTCTGCGCAGCAATCCCGTACAGGTGCGGTTGTTCGAAGAACAGCATCTACGCGACCGTGTGCACGCTCTGCAACGTCAACGGCAACAACTGACCGAGGAAGCCAGCGAACAGCGGCGGCAGCTTCTGGCTTTGGCTGCGGATGTCAAAGCCTGGACCGACCGGACCAACAGGGCAAGAGCAGCAGGCGCATCAGACCTGGCCAGAAGGGCCGACCAACACCGTGCCGAACTGATGAATCAGGGGAATGAGCTCTGGAATGATTTGGCCTCCCTGGGTCGTCGCTTCGAAGAAGTAGACGCACAACTTTTCGAGCTCAAGCAGCAAAACAGCAATCGCAGCAACCTGTATCAGGACTGGGCACTGTTTGAAGCGGAGCAAGAACTCGAGGAACTACGCCGTCAGGCTGGCCTGAATTGAGCTGATCTCAAGCCTTGGGGGCAGGGGGCTCAAGGCTGACACCCTCGGGCGGAGGAGTGGGGTCCGGATCAGCAATCAGCATGTGCTGCAGCACGATTTCGGGGCGCTCACTGTCGCGCCAGCGAATGCGATAGGCCGGCATCTTGGTGCCGCGGCTGGTGGTCTGCTCCACCGGCTCCATCACCCATCCCCTGCGGGAACGGCCCTGGGGATTGCGCTTGACCACAGCATCTGCGTGCTTGAAGCGGAACCCGACGCGTTCACCACTCATGGGGATTGGACTGTGCCACTGTCACCATTATTCCACTGCGAGGGAATCGCCCCCACGGGACTCCGGACGGAGCAGCGGAAAGGCGATCACATCCCGGATCGAAGGACTGTCGGTCAGCAGCATGACCAACCGATCAATACCGATGCCGAGGCCGCCGGTGGGCGGCATACCCAACTCAAGCGCATTGACAAAATCCTCATCAAGCCCCTGAGCCTCCAGGTCACCAGCTGCCTTACGAGCCTGCTGCGCCTCCAGCCGTTGACGCTGATCCACCGGATCAGTGAGCTCACTGAAGGCATTGCCATGCTCACGGCCCACGATGAACAGTTCAAAGCGTTCCACCAGACCGGGCTTGCTGCGGTGGGGCCGCGCCAGGGGTGAAATCTCCACCGGATAGTCGGTTACAAAGGTGGGTTGGATCAAGGTGGATTCCACCGCTTGCTCAAAGGCTTCGTTCAGGAGACGCCCGACGGAATCGGCCAGCTCGGGGGTATGCAGACCCTTCGCTGCCATCGCTGCGACGGCCTCCTCTCGGCCGACAAAACGAAAGAAGTCCAGCCCCGTCGCATCTTCAACGAGCTCATGCATGGTGGCCCGCCGCCAAGGCGGAGTGAGATCGATCTCCGTACCCTGATAGGTGATCCGGGTGCTGCCACAGACCTCCTGGCAGACGCAGCTCAGCATCTGCTCGGTGAGCTCCATCATCCCGACGTAATCGGTGTAGGCCTGATACACCTCGACCGAAGTGAACTCGGGGTTGTGGCGGGTGCTGACCCCCTCATTGCGGAAGATCCGTCCCAGCTCATACACACGCTCAAACCCACCCACCACAAGACGCTTCAGGTGCAATTCGGTGGCGATACGCAGCGTGAGCGGCAGATCTAGGGCGTTGTGGTGGGTTTCAAACGGTCGGGCATCTGCACCTCCAGGTTCGCTCTGCAGAACAGGGGTTTCGATCTCAAGAAAGTCACGGTCATCCAACCAGCGACGAATGCCGCTCACCAGGCGGGCCCGACGCCGGAAGGTGTCCCTGGTGTCGGGTGAGACCACCAGATCGAGATAGCGCTGTCGATAACGCTTCTCCACATCGGCAAGACCATGCCACTTGTCCGGCAGTGGTTGCAGGCTCTTGGTGAGCATGCACCAGTCGGTCACCTTCACCGACAGTTCGCCGCGGTCGGTACGACGCAGGGTCCCCCGGACGCCCAGCCAGTCACCGCTGTCCACTAAGGACGTGATCTGTTTGAACCAACCCTCCTGTTGAGCCTCAAGACCTGCCTTCTCAAGAAAAAGCTGGATGGTTCCAGTCTCATCAGCCAGGGTGAAGAAGGCCAGCTTGCCCATCACGCGACGTGTCATCACGCGACCGGCCACAGCGACGCTCACCTGGCGTTCCTCCCCCTTGGGAAGATCCCCATGGTCCTTTTGCAGGGCAGCCATGCGATGGCTTGCATCGAAACTCAGGGCGTATGGACCCTGTCCCAGTTCAGCAAGAGACCTGGCCTTCTCCAGTCGGGTATCGCGCAGCTCAGACAAGGCAGCAGGGGCGTTCGCGCGCCATCCTGCCCGCCCGTGGTTCCATCAACCGGTTGCCGCGGCCTCACCCATGCGCTGAGAGGCGTAACCGATACCACGCACCGTGAGAATCATTTCAGGATTGCGGGGGTCCGGCTCGAGTTTGCCCCTCAACCGAGCCACATAAACGTCAACAACTCGAAGATCGGCGGCCCGTCTCGGGGGATAACCCCAGAGCTGCTCAAGAATTTCTGCCCGAGGAACAACCCGACCGGGGTCCCGGAACAACAGCTCCAACAGGCTGAATTCGGTGTAAGTGAGATTGATGCGCTCGGCACCACGTGTCACCTGACGAC
>QCTG01000029.1 GCA_003211235.1 Synechococcus sp. AG-673-B04 | reverse complement strand
CCCGTCAACAAAAGGGGGTTGCGTCGACAACCGCTGGCTACCTAACCAGCCTGTAAACCATCTCCAGCTGACCTGCTCAGGTGTGGCTGTCGTTTACGTATTGCCAAGAAAAAGGAGGTCCCCTCAGACCCCCCCCCAGGTTCGACGCATGACCCCTTTGCGGGAACCACGGGGAGACATTGCGGCAGGAGTGGCTTGCAAATAGTTGCCGTTACGACCAAAGGTCTGCTGGGTGTGGAACCCATAAAAAAGGAGGTCCCCTCAGACCTCCAACCCTTTGTTCGACGTATTCCAAGGACAGGTAGCAAAAAGCACCCATCGCATCGGTAGAAGCGCCCATCAAGGGGTTTCAAGGGAGCATCCCGGCCACCAGCAGGCCTAGCCCCTCGCCCAGCTCAAGTCGCAGCTCTGCTGCTCCGCTGGACTCGGGCACATCCGTGGGGGCTCACAAAGGTCTCACAAAGGGGTCTCACAATCAGAGCAAGCTCGAGGGCTCCTCCATTCAGTCACAGCCTTTGATCTCAGCGATTACGGAACCCCGAACCATGAGTTCCGGTGGATCTCATTAAAGTTTGCCCCTGATCAGGGCGGTCTTGATGCAATACAACTCCGGGCGTGACTTTCGCTGGTTGCTGCTGCGGCCCTGGGTATTCATTCCAAGGTTGCTTCAGGTCCTGTGGACGTTGGGCGGTCTTGTGCTGGTGCTGCTGTTGCGGGGCGGCAGCAAGAGCTCTGAAGTCCAGCTGAAGTTGGCGAAAGGCATCCTCAACACGCTCACTGGCCTCGGCCCCTGCTTCATCAAGGTGGGGCAGGCGCTCTCCACCCGCCCCGACCTGGTGAGACGGGACTGGCTTGATGAGCTCACCCGCCTGCAGGACGATCTGCCCTCATTCACGCATGCATTGGCTCTGGAGCGCATTGAGCAGGAACTCGGTGCTCCGGCCCACGAGCTGTTTGCTGAATTTCCCTCGGAACCGATTGCCGCAGCAAGCCTTGGCCAGGTTTACAAGGCCAGGCTCGAGGGACAAGCCTGGGTGGCGGTGAAGGTTCAACGTCCCAACCTCACGTTCATCCTGCGTCGTGATCTAGTGCTGATCCGCATGCTTGGCGTGCTGACGGCTCCTTTGCTGCCTCTTAACCTGGGGTTTGGTCTGGGCGAAATCATCGACGAGTTCGGCCGAAGCCTGTTCGAGGAGATCGATTACGAACAGGAGGCGGATAACGCCGAACGGTTTGCAGCTCTCTTCGCTGAAAACGAGGCGGTTTATGTGCCGCGGGTGGAGAGGATGCTCAGCTCCCAAAGGGTTCTCACCACCACCTGGATCGATGGCGCCAAGATGCGCGATAGCGCCGAACTTCAGGCCCTGCAGCTTGACCCTGCATCGTTGATCCGCACCGGTGTGATCTGTGGGCTGCAGCAGTTGCTGGAGTTCGGCTACTTCCATGCCGACCCCCATCCTGGAAACCTGTTTGCCCTGTCGGGCCGTACAGGCGATCTGGGCCATGTCGGTTATGTCGACTTCGGCATGATGGATTCGATCAGCGACAGCGACCGGCTCACCCTGACCGGCGCCGTGGTGCATTTGATCAATGGGGATTTCGCCTCCCTGGCAGCGGACTTCCAGAACCTCGGTTTTCTCAGCCCGACGGCTGATCTGGCCCCGATCATCCCAGCGCTGGAAGAAGTGCTGGGTGGCAGCCTCGGCGATTCGGTGGGCTCGTTCAACTTCAAGGCGATCACCGATCGCTTCTCTGAGTTGATGTTCGACTATCCCTTCCGAGTGCCTGCCCGTTTTGCGCTGATCATCCGCGCGGTGGTGAGCCAGGAGGGCCTTGCTTTGCGACTGGATCCCCAGTTCCGGATCATTGCTGTTGCCTACCCCTATGTCGCACGGCGTCTCCTGGCCGGAGACACCGCTGAAATGCGCGACAAATTGCTGGAGGTGATCTTCGACACCGATGGTCGTCTTCGGTTGGACCGGCTGGAAAACCTCTTGGCCGTTGTTGGCCAGGACGCCCCTGCACCAGGCCGCGAACTGCTTCCAGTTGCCGGGGCCGGCCTGCGGCTTTTGTTGAGCCGCAAAGGTGCAGATTTACGCAAGCGTCTCCTGCTCACGCTGATCCGAGACGATCGGCTGCGCACCGATGACGTCCGCGCTCTGCTGGGACTGCTTGGTCGCACCTTCGGCCCTCGGCGTATCGCTGGAGGTCTCCTGCAACAGCTCAATCCGCTGGCGGCAGCCTGACCGAATCCGGTTAGGGTCTCAGCTCATGAAAATTGCCCATCCCTGATGCCTGAGGAGATCACCGCCGAACAGCTGGAGATGCTCCTCCAGATGGCTGTGATTCAACAGCCGCCATACCTTCTGGCCGGTGTGGGTTTTGGTATTGCCGTTCTCTGCGGTCTCACCTTTGGCCGTCAGGTGCAGAACAAACTGGATGGATGGAAAGAGGACAGGATTCCACTCCTTCCTCTGGGTACCGCTGAGATCACGCTCAGTTATTCAGGCACGTTGATCGGCATCACCTTGTTCATCGGTTGTTGTCTGCAGATCTTCGGTTTTGCGGCCGGTGCGGCTCTGTTGGTTGCTTTGCTGCTGTCGTTGCTGACAGGCGGCGCTCTTTTCGCTCAACTTGAACGGTTGATGCGACAGGTTGAAAACGGCAATTTCAAGGCGGTCGATTTCGATAATTTCGATGAGTTCTTCTGAATAAAAGTTTGAGTTCTACTTTCAGCTGCAGGCCCTTTCCTTAAAACGGGGTGAATCGAGTACTCAGCTCTTTTCATTCATGCTTAGTGCCGTTGCCACAACCACTGTTCTGGTGGTCGAAGACGACCAGAGCATACGAGAGACCGTAGCCGAGGTGTTGGAGTCAGAGGGTTTCAAGGTTTTATCCTGCACCAATGGTGCGGATGCCTTGGATCAGATCACCAACAAGGCATCCACACCCATCGATCTGCTGGTGCTGGATCTGATGCTGCCCGGTGTGGGTGGGCTCGATCTCTGCCGTGAGTTGCGTCGCGCGGGCAACCCCACGCCGATTCTCGTGATCAGCGCCCGCGACAGTGAAACCGACCGCGTGCTCGGTCTTGAGGTTGGGGCGGATGACTATCTGGTTAAGCCCTTCGGCTTGCCGGAGTTTGTGGCGCGCTGCCGGGCCCTGCTGCGCCGTGCCCAGCAGGTTTCCACCCTGCCTCAGCAGATTTACAGCCACGCCGACCTGTGCCTGTACGTCAATGAACGCCGTGTCACCAGTGACGACCGCGATCTGAATTTGTCTCCCAAGGAGTACAAACTCCTTGAATTGTTCATCCAGAACCCACGACAGGTTTGGAGTCGTGATCAATTGCTCGAGAAGGTCTGGGGGCACGATTTTGTTGGTGATACCAAAACCGTGGATGTCCATATCCGTTGGCTGCGGGAAAAGGTTGAAGTGGAACCTTCCTCCCCGCAGCTGATCAGCACGGTGCGTGGATTCGGCTATCGGTTCGGATAAATCATCGCTGTGCTTTTCCCTCTGTTTCTGGGATTTGCCGCAGGGGTTGCGGCCGTGGTGCTTCTGAATCGCTACCGCAGCAGACGGATCCGCAAGTCAGAGAACGCAGCCGGTGCTGGCCTGGCTTCAGGCGTTCTGAATGCCCCCCAGCTGCTGGCCTGGATCGATGCTGCGAATCAGGGCTGGCTGGTGTTGGGTCCCGACCTCAAGATCGCTTACATCAATGCCCAGGCTGAGCGCTTGCTGCGGATCTCGCGCAATGTGCTGGTGCGGGGCATGCCGCTGCACGATGTGCTGTTGATTGCTCAGTTGGATGAAGCCATCATCAGCACCCGCAACCTCCAGCGGCCGCATCGCAGCGAGTGGGATCTTCGGGGTGAGCCCTTGGAAGCCTTTGTTCTTCCAGGGTCCGATGAATGGTTGTTGGTGCTGATTCAAAGCCGTCAGTCGCTCGAGGCGCAGCAGCAGCAGCAGGAGCGTTGGGTCAGTGATGTGGCCCATGAGCTCAAAACTCCGCTGACCGCGTTGATGTTGGTGGGAGATCGCCTCGAGCTGGCGGTGCCCTCCAAAGATGTTGTGTTGGTGGAGCGTCTGCAAAGGGAGCTGCAGCGGCTCAAGTTGATGGTGGACGATCTGTTGGAGCTATCTCGGCTTGAGAACCGTCTTCCCCAGGACGACAGCGGTTACGTTCCGATCAATCTTGAGGAGTTGGTCGACAGCGCCTGGAGCAGCATTCGCCCCCTTGCGGAACAGCGCTCCATCAGACTTTCCCTTGATCGCTGTGATGAAGGTCGGATGCTGGGGGACCAGCAGCGGTTGCACCGGGCGGTGCTCAATCTGCTGGACAATGCTCTTCGCTATTCCCCCAACGACAACAGCGTCGACGTCAAGATCCTCTCCAGTGGTGCCTGGTGGATTGTCAGTATTCGGGACCATGGAACGGGTCTCAGTGAATCCGATCTGAAGGGGATGTTTCAGCGGTTCTATCGGGGGGATCCATCCCGGGCGCGATCAGCTCGCAGCGGCAGCGGTCTCGGACTCTCCATCGTTCAGCAGATCGCCGCGAATCACGGTGGACGCATTGAGGCGCGAAACCATCCCGATGGCGGTGCCTGCATGGAACTGCTGTTGCCGAAAGAGCATCCCGTCGGTGCATGACTCGCCAGCGCCTGCAGAAGCTCATGGCAGCAGCGGGTCTCTGCTCCCGTCGCAAGGCCGAAACTTGGCTGCAGGACGGGCGTGTACGCGTTGACGGTCAAATCGCCCACCTCGGTGATCAGGCCGATCCCGATCAGCAACTGATCGTTGTGGATGGCCGCCGTCTGGAGCTTCGAAAGGATCCCCGGGTGCTGTTGGTCAACAAACCGGTTGGGGTGATCAGCACCTGCCATGACCCTCGTGGCCGACGCACCGTGCTGGATTTGCTGCCTCCAGATCTGCGTCGGGGGCTGCATCCGGTGGGCCGACTCGATGCCGATAGCCGGGGGGCTCTGCTGCTGACAGATCACGGGGACCTGACGCTTCAGCTCACCCATCCCCGTTACGACCACACCAAGACCTACCGGGTCTGGATCGAGGGTGTGCCAGCAACTGACACCCTCGATCGATGGCGCCAGGGCCTTGTTCTCGATGGCAGTCGTACGAGGCCGGCGGACATTCAACTTCTGCAGCGTCGGCCCCAGCGCTGCTTGCTGGAGGTGGTGCTGATGGAGGGGCGTAACCGTCAGATCAGACGTGTGGCTGCCCACCTGGGACATCCCGTGATCGATCTGCAACGGGTGGCCATTGCTCACTTGCGGTTGGCCCCCCTGGAGGAGGGGCGCTGGCGCTGGCTGAACAGGGGAGAATGGAAGCCTCTTGTGTCTGGAGAGCAAGGATCAGACCGATGCGACTGAGCTTTCTGCTCCATTGGCGCCGCTCCCGTCCTCTGGCGGAGCCGATCGATACGGAGCAGCAACGCCGTGAAACGCTTCGGCAGATCGGCTCTGCTCTGCAGTCCAGGCGTGAAGCGGAAGGGTTGACCATGCGCCAGCTGGCGAGTGAGACCCGGATCACCACACCTGTGATCGAAGCCCTCGAGCGAGGTTGGGCTGATCGATTGCCCGAGCGCGCCTATCTCGCATCGATGCTGCCGCAGCTGGAACAGCGGCTGGATTTACCCAAGGGCACCTTGGATGCGGTGCTGCCGCCAGCCTCAGTTCGTCTCCGCACCAACGGTCGAGGTCTCGGTCGATTCACGCTTGGCAGCATCGACGTTTTCACCACCTGGCAGGGCGGTGTTGTCTATGGGTTGATCATGGTGCTGGGACTGTTGCTGCTCAATCGGCAGCAGCACGATCTGGCCGCTCGGAACAGTCTCACGTTCGAGCCCGTTCCAGCCGATCTGAACAGCATTCAGCAGGCGGACACACTTCGGCTTCCCGATCCGCAGATCATGGCGTTGCGCCCGCTTCAACAGGCTCTCGAGCGGCAGCCACAGGATTGGCTTCGCGATGTAGCCATGGTCCACCCCACAAGCACCGGTGTTCTCACGGTGGAGCTGACGGAGCCACGACAGTTGCGACTCCACAGCGGGGGTGGCGATCGCCTGAACCTTGCTGCGACGGCTGGAACTCTCACCCTCCGCCTGGCGTTGCCGGTGCAACTCAAGATTGAACCCAATCCGCTCGATGCCGATCGGGTTGTCTGGAACGGTGAGTTGTTGAACCCAAAAGCCGATGTCGCGGGTCTCTATCGCGTTGAACTGAGCAGCGCGGAGGCGCCATCCCTCGAGCGCCCCCAGATTGAACCCCTTTCCCCATAACCCTTCAGACCTCCCTCGAGGTCGCCATCAAAGCTCGGTTGGCGCCAGCTCCAGTTGCCTTCAGAGGTCCCCGGGGTGTTGAACCGAGCTGCATCGTCGAGATGCAGCAGATCCTGCAGCGGGGCCACCACCAGTTCAGCGGGAGTGGCAAAGGCCATGTCGAACAGATGCCAGGCCGGTGCCTCCATCTCGCCATGCACCCTTGCGGAGATCCGGTTGCGGCTGTCGTGATCCAGTCTGTTCCACCACCCCAGAGTGGTGGGGTTGTCGTGGGTGCCGGTGTAAACCACCCACCGCCGTCCTTCGATGTTTTCCGGCAGGTAGGGGTTATCTGCGAGGCCGTCGAAAGCGAATTGCAGCACCTTCATCCCGGGGAGCTGGAAGCCATCCCGGAGGGACTCCACATCCGGGGTGATCACCCCAAGGTCTTCGGCGATGAGGGGTAGAAAACCACCTCCGTCATGACGCAGTTTGCTCAGCAGGGAGTGGCCTGGTGAGTCTTGCCACTGCCCGTTCTGAGCCGTTTTGTCTCCACCGGGTACGGCCCAATAGGCAGCGAGTGCGCGGAAGTGATCCAGGCGCAACAGGTCGGCCAGCTGACGTTGTCGTGCAATCCGTTTCCTCCACCAGCGGAACCGGGTCAGCCGATGACGGCCCCAGCGATAGACAGGTGACCCCCACAGTTGTCCGGTTTCGGAGAAATAATCAGGCGGCACGCCACTTTGCGTGGTGAGTTCGCCGTTCTCCTTGATCGTGAACAGGTTGCGGTGGCTCCAGACATCAGAGCTGTTGGCGCTCACATAAAACGGCAGATCACCGAACAGCAACACGCCTCGCTGTCGAGCCAGGTCTCGAATGGCCTGCCACTGGCGATCCAGATGCCACTGCTGCAGCTTGATCCGGAGTAGATCGTTCGCATGCTCCTCACTCCAGCTCTTCAGCGCATTGGTGTTGTGGTGGGCAAGGTCACTGGGCCAGCTCCACCAGGGTCCCTGATGTTGCGCATGCAGAACGCTGAAGCGGGCGTGATCCTCGAGCCATTCCTGGGTCTTGCACCAGCGGTCAAAGCTGTCGTGTCTGCTCTGGTCCTGTTGATGCCAGGCATCGAGCAGAGCATCAGCAAGGGCTGAACTGCGGCGATCGGCCAGCTCGAAATCAAGCTGCTCAACGCCGCTGACCGGTGCATCGGCGCCAGGGAGGATGTTGGATGTTTCCGGGCGGATGAAGCCATCTCTCTGCAAATCCCCTGCATCGAGAAACCAAGGATTCAGCGCAAAGCAGGATGGTGAGCTGTAGGGCGAACCGGTGCTGTCCGGGGGGGCCAGAGGCAGCAGTTGCCAGACGCCGATGTTGTGATCGGCCAGCAGATTGATCCAGCGCCTTGAGGGTTCACCGAAACTTCCGCAGACGGGACTCCCTGGCAGAGCCGTGGGATGCAGAAGCACACCACTACTGCGGGGTTGCGGCGGTGTGGGCTGAGCCATCGGTTCTCCGATCTGCTCTCAGGATGGCCCTGTCAGAACAAAGCTGCATCGCCGAGATCCTGGCCGGCCATGCCATCCCTCACCACACGCTCAAAGAACTGTTCCAGGGTGTCTTCGCCGTAGGAGGGGGTCGCTTCGGCGTCGTAGCACTGCCGCCCCTCATCCCACACCAGCATTGATTCGGCGGCGTAATAGCGGCCGATGCGGCCGAATTCGGCGGTGTCCTGAAGTGCGGGGAAGAGGTTGGACAGCCCCTGCAGAAGGGCGATCGGGCCATCCATCAGCGCGATGGGGACCGACAGCATCCGTGGTTTTCGGTCCAGTGCTCGGAAGAGCATCTCCCCCTGTTGCTTGGCGCTCAGGGCCGGTCCGGGCCCACCGATGGGAAGCACCTGATTGATCTTGTCTGCATCGCTGATGCAATCCGCCATGAACCGTGCCAGATCCGCTTCGCTGATCGGCTTGCAGCTGGCGAGCTCACCTCCTCCGAACATCACATAGGGCCCCCCTTTGCGGCAGCTCTCCACCTGTCCGCCAAGGCTCTTGAAGAAGGCCGTCGGCCGCACGATCGAATGGGTCATCTCCCGATCCGACTGCAATTCCGCTTCGAAGGCCATTTTGGCTTTCTGGAATTCCAGAAGCGGTTTCTGCACGCAGATGGCGGACAGCAACACATAGTGCGCCGCACCGGCTCGACGACCTTCCAGATACGTGTTCAGCGTTGCTTGGTGATCAATCGCCCATGAGTCCTTCCGTCCCCCTGTGCGGGAAGCAAGGCAGGACACAACCACATCGGCCGGTTGGTCAAACGCTTCGGCTGCAATCGACGCAGGATCGGTGACGTCACCGAAACGCACCACTGCACCGGGGAAGTCGGCTGTGACGACGTCGCGGGTCTGCTTGCCGCCGACGCCGCTGCGGTCACGCGCGAAGGCCACCACCTTGAATCCGCGCTGCAGGAGCTCCTTCACAACAAAGCGGCCGATGTAACCGGTTGCACCGAAGACGACCACACGAACCTCTTCCGGTGGACGGTTGCGGAAGTCAGTGCGCGGGGTCATGGCGCTGAAAACTGGACGATTGGGCGAAACTAAGCGCAGTTGGCGTTGCTGGGTCGATGACGACCTCCGAACCGAAGCCGAAGTCCCAAGGTTTGACAGGGCATCCGTGGCGGATTTCGCTTCGGGTTGCCTCCTTGTTGGCCGGTCTGGGTGCCATGGGTTGGTTGATTGGCTTGGTGTGGCCGGAACCGGATCAGGTGTCGGGCGGTACTCCGCCGACCATTGAAAACCCCGCCAGCCTTGCCCCCTATCCCACAGCGCCGGTCACCGTTCTGCTGGTGGGCATTGATTCCGATCGGGTGGGTGACTCCAGCAACGGAGCCGCCCCAGAGGGAGTGGCCAACGCTGATGCATTGCTGCTTGTTCGGATCGATGCATCCCGCCGGCTTGAGATTCTCCAAATCCCCACCGAACTGGCGATTCAGTCGCCTGGTGCAGATGCTCCCATCAGCCTCGCTAGCCTCTGGGAGGCCGGCGGTGTCAACCTGCTGCGTGATGCCATCGTCGAAATCGTCGGTCTTGAGGACAGTCACCCCCAACGATTCGCTGTGATGCCACGGTCGGCGCTTCGTCAAATGGTGGATGGTCTTGGTTCCGTGGATGTGATTCTGAGTCAGTCCTTCGACCAGGAGGATTTCGCTCAGGACTACCGGGTGAAGCTCGATGCTGGTCGCCAAAACCTCAATGGTTTGGAAGCCGAGCAGTTGGTGCGCTATCGCGTGAATGCAGCTGACAATCCCAATCGGCGGATTCGTCAGCAACAGCTGATCCGCGCTGTTGTGGATCAAATCCAGGCGCCCGATGGAATCAGTGGGTTGGCTGGTGTTCTCGGAGGTGTCAGCTCTCTGCTCGACACCAATCTGTCGAAGAGTGAAATGCTCAGCCTCGCTGCCGCTGTGGTCGCCAGTCCACAGCCGGTGAAGATCACGCAACTACCCCTGGCGGATCGGGCGGGGGATCAATCGCTGCGCCAGCTCAGCCCCGGGCAGTCGCTTCCTCTCTGGCCTGCCTATTGAGGGCTTGCGTGACGCCGGATCTCTGGAGGCAGAGATGCAGGCGATCAAGCTCGAATGCATGGGCTGGATCGTCGATGGCAGGAATCCATCCGCACCACGCGAGACCATCGCGTCGGCGTTGCTCAGGGTTCCAGACCCCCTGGATCTGAATCAACCCCTGAAGCGGAGCACCAAGCTGATCACATAGCGCTGCATAGGCTGCGGCCTGGCCACTAACGCTGCCGTCAGCGTCCCCTGGAACTAGAAGGAGCAGGGGCTGACGCCAATCAGCGAGTGCCTCCAGCCAGTGGCCGCCATCAATTCTCTGGCGTGCGGGATCACCACTGAGCCGGATCAACCCATGCGTCGGGTCTGTGAGCACGGAGGCCGGTGATGCGCCGGTTGCATGGGTTTTGAGAGGAAGAGCCCAGAGCTTTGCCAAGGCTTCCGCCGCTTCCCTCATCCTTCGTTCCGGCACTGAGCCCGCTCCAACCAGCAGCGGGATTTCAGTGGGCATGGGTGTCCTGCTCAGCATTACCATCGGATTACAACAGACTTTGTCCCGCGGGCGCCGTGACCAGTTTTCTGACCACAGCCCGCACGAACCAAGCCGATGAGCTTCCTGACAGCCGCCGTTTGAGGTTGTTCAGCGGAACATCGAATCCTGCGCTGGCGCGCGAAATTGCTACGTATCTCGGTGTTCCGGATGGCCCGCGCGTTTGCAAACGCTTTGCAGATGGAGAGCTCTACGTCCAGATCCAGGAATCGATTCGCGGTTGCGACGTTTTTCTGATTCAGCCCACCTGTGCTCCGGTGAATGATCACCTGATGGAGCTGCTGATCATGGTGGACGCTTGCCGCCGAGCCTCTGCGCGGCAGATCACTGCCGTTGTTCCGTACTACGGCTATGCCAGAGCCGATCGCAAAACCGCAGGACGCGAATCGATCACGGCCAAGCTCACGGCCAATCTGCTGGTGAAATCGGGTGTTGATCGGGTGCTGGCGATGGACCTTCACTCGGCGCAGATCCAGGGGTATTTCGACATTCCCTGCGATCACATTTATGGGTCACCCGTTCTGGTGGATTACCTCTCAAAACAGAATCTCGGTGACATCGTTGTTGTGTCTCCGGACGTTGGAGGTGTCGCCCGGGCCCGGGCCTTCGCCAAACAAATGAATGATGCGCCTTTGGCCATCATCGACAAGCGACGCACCGGCCACAACATGGCGGAAAGCCTCACGGTGATCGGCGATGTTTCCGGCCGCACAGCCGTTCTGATCGACGACATGATCGACACCGGTGGCACGATCTGTGCAGGGGGCCGTCTATTGCGTCAGCAAGGTGCCAATCGTGTGCTTGCTTGTGCAAGTCATGCGGTGTTTTCTCCACCGGCATCAGAGCGATTGTTCGCCGAAGGTCTGTTTGAACAGGTGGTCGTCACCAACAGCATTCCGATCCCCCAGGACCGAATTTTCCCTCAGCTCCATGTGCTGTCTGTTGCCACGATGCTCGGCGAAGCGATCTGGCGCATTCATGAAGAGAGCTCTGTCAGTTCGATGTTCCGTTAGATCAGTCAAAAGGACCTATCAGTCAATTCCAAGACGAAAGCCATTCCAAACCTTACCCAGGGTCTGATTGGGAGAAACGGCAACGTTCGGTTCCAAAAAAGAGGCGGCTAGGGATGCCGCCCATGACCAAAGGGGATGCGTCGACAAGGCTGGTACGACCAGCGGGTCCACCCTCTCCAAGTTGTTGGTCCCTCTGTGGGTGTTGTTAACGAAGTTCAGAAAAAAGGGGGTGTTCCCTAAGCACCCCCGCGTTCTCGACGCATGCCCCCTTCACCGGAAGGAAGCTTTGTGAGGCTGACGTAAGAACGACCCATCAGCCGTTGCCATGACGACCAAACAACGGCTGGGTGTGGAACCCATATAAAAGGAAGGCCCCCTCAGGCCTCCCATGCTCAACGCATTCATGCACCCCCTGGAAGGACTGCAGTGATCGTCGCGAACCAAGGGCCCGGTTCGCTTTGCGTATATCCGCCCATTGAGAAGAGGGGCCGGCGGGGGGCAAGGTTCAAAGGAGTCAGGGCTTGCCAAGCCCTGCTGCCAACTCCAAAAGGTTGCTGCTATTCGTTGAGTCCCTCATTGACTGGTGCCTCTTAAATCCGTACGCAGTGTTCTGGTACTTGCCCTGAGCCTCGTGCTTGGTGCGGAGGTTCAGGCTGAGTCGCGTCTGGAACGCTTGCTAAAGCCTCACCCCACGACAGGCGTCTGGCTGACCAACAGCCCTAGCACTCTCTATTACGACCGCGCCCGCATCGGTGAGGCGATGAAAGAGCTCCAGGCGGCCGGCTTTAACCGTGTTCTGCCGAATGTCTGGAGTCGTGGCACCACCTTTCACCCAAGCGCCTATGCGCCGGTGGAGCCTTCGTTGCAAAAGGCAGGCGTTGCCATCGATCCGATCTGCACCTTGGTTGAGGAAGGTCGCAGGCGCGGCATTCAGGTGATGCCCTGGTTTGAGTACGGGCTGATGGAGCCCGCGACGTCCCAGGTGGTGCAGCACAACCCCGAATGGGTGCTCGCCCGTGCCGATGGTCAGCGGTGGATGACCATGCATGGAAGCCATCGCATGGCCTGGCTGAATCCCGCCCATCCAGCGGTGAAAGAAAGGTTCATTGGTCTTGTGTTGGAAACCCTGAAGCGCTGCCCAATGCAGGGGTTGCAGCTGGATGACCATTTCGCCTGGCCGGTGCAATTCGGTTACGACGGCTTTTCGGCGGATCTGTATGAGCAGGAGACAGGCAGCCCTCCGCCAGTGGATCACACCAATCATCAATGGATGTCATGGAGGCGGCGAAAACTGACGCAATTGCTGCGGGACCTGCGCTCCCGTCTTCAACAGGACGGCCTGTCCAGTCGGATCAGCCTGTCCCCTGGACCATTCCGGCAGTCTTACAACCTGTGGCTGCAGGACTGGAAGCTGTGGGCTTTCGGCGAGCTGATCGATGAACTCGTTGTTCAGAACTACGCCTATTCCGTGAAGGGTTTTGAGCGGGATCTCAATCAGCCGGCTCTGCGCAAGGCTAGGGAGTGGAAGCTTCCCATCCAGATCGGAATCCTGGCGGGCTTTGGTCAACGCACTACCTCCATAGCGGATCTACAGGCCAAGGTGCGCCTGGCTCGTGATCGCGGTTTTGGCGTGATTTTCTTTTACTGGGAGGGTCTCTGGGGACGCCATGTGCCAGAAAATCAGCGAATTCAGCGTTTCCGGGATTTACAGCAACTGGGATATCAACCTTGAAAGACAGGGTTCGCAGCCATGACAGAAACAGAGCTCAATCGTCTGCGAGCCAAGCTTCGTCGCCTTGATCTCACTGAAGCGGCAATCAACTCCTGCTTGCACAAATTCGAGGCCGATCTTGAGACCTACGCCTCCGCATCACAGGTGATCGATGCCTGGGAGCGCCCGCCGGATCCCTCCCAAACGGTGCTGCAGGCCCTGGCCTGCGGTTTGATTGCGGCGGTGCTGGGCGGTTGGTTCGCATCTGTGTCCTGAAACAACGTCGTGAAACGACGACTTGAAACGACCAACCGACATTCATGCCCGACGCTCAATCATTGCAACTGATTCTGTTCAGCGGTTGAGTGGCACTCACCTGTTTAGTGCTCGTTCTCTCATTTGGTCGCATCGATCGAGCCGAGCGTGAGAGAAGTGGACGACGACGGATGCGCCGGCGTCTCAATCGAATGCTGCGGCTTCCATCGGACTGATTACGGCCGGCGCAGGAACAGCAGCACCATGCAGAGAACTCCGATGAGGGGGCCTGGGGGCAGATCCAGCAGCACCGCAAGCATCATTCCTCCACCGCAGAGCAAGAGCCCTGTACCACAGGATTTCAGGATCAGGTTTCGCAGGCTGGTGCTGCGTTCCACATGAACCAGCACCGGGGCGCAGAGCAGACCGATCACCAGCACGATGCCAACGGCCGTGATGGCGCTGATTACCACCAGTGCCGTAATCACGATCGCGGTGAAACGGATCTGACTTACGGGACGTCTTGCTGCAAGAGCTCCTTCGGGATCGACCCCGATGAACACCAGATCCTGGTAGCGGGTGGTGAAAAGCATCACGAGGGCGAGGGCCGCAAGGCCTGTGCGGACCAGATCAATGCCGCCTGCGGTAAGGATGTCGCCGAACAGAATCGACTCGAGATCGATACGGGCTTTCAGCAGGGGCACCATCAGGACACCAAGGGCTGTGAATCCAGCCAGCACAGTGTTCATCGAACCCTCCTCACGCCCTCGGAAGCGTTGGTTCAGGCGTTCTGCAACCAACGCGCCGATCAGGCCACTGATCAGGCCCCCAATGCTTGGATCCACTTCCAAGGCGATAGCCACAACAAGTCCGGGCAGCACGGAATGGGCCATGAGGTTGGCCAGCAGGATGCGCCGCTGGGTGATCAACAGCGAACCTGCCGCCGGACAGATGCTGCCGACCATCAAGGCCATCAGGAGAGGTATCGCCCACCAGAGGTCAAATTCAGCCACAGCAGTCCCCCATCACACTGTCCATATCTCTGATTGTGTTGCGCACCTGGGCTGGAGTGCCGTTGGCGACGAGGTGACGATCGATAACCAGAACGCGGTCGTAACTATCGAGTGCCTTGCCCCAGTCATGGCTGCTGACCAACAGTGTTTGCCCGACCTCTGCCTGTTGGCGCATCACATCAAGCAAATGAGCTCGAGTGGGTGGATCAATGGCGCTGTAGGGCTCATCCAACAACAGGATGTCGCTCTCCTGAATCAGCGCTCTGGCGAGTAAAACCCTTTGTTGCTGTCCACCGGAGAGCTGGTTGAGGCGTCTGGATTCCATTCCCGCCATGCCGACAAGCTTCAGGAGCTGTTCAACGGAACGCCCTTCTTTAGACCTTTTGTTTGACGTCTTGCCCAGTTTCACCATCTGCTGGACGGTGATCGGAAAACTCCAATCGATAGCTGCCTTCTGTGGCATGAGTGCAACGGATCCGTTGCACTTGACGCATCCATCGCAGCAAGGCAAACGGCCTTGCAAAAGGTGCAACAACGTTGATTTTCCTGCTCCATTCGGTCCAACCAATGCTGTCAGCGTCCCTGGCTTCAATTGGAAGGAGATGCTGTTGATGACAAGCTTCTGCCCGTAACCAAAGCTGAGCTGGTTGACCGTCAGCACAGGCTTGTCGATGTGTATCGGAGAACTCAAGATGCTGCGGTGGTCGATTTGCTCACTGGATTTCCTGATAGAGACAGGCTCGGCTAACTGGCCAGTATGAGAATCATTCTCGCCCATGCTTTGCCAATTCTTACCGCGCGCGTCCGAATTGCACTATCAGGACTTGCACTTTTGGGGCTGGCTCAATCACCTGCTTCCTCATCTCAGCTTGATGTTGTTGCCGTCGACGGAACGCTTTGCGACCTGACGTCCACTCTGGCTGGTTCTGCGGCTCAAGTCACTTGCCTGATCCCCCCCGGAGGTAATCCGCATGGATATCAGCTCAAACCCAGTGACCGCCAGACCCTGGCCAAGGCTTCGCTGATCCTCCACAACGGGTTTGATTTAACGCCCGCTGCAAACAAAATTTCTTCTTCGGCACCTGTTGTTGCGGTTGGTGAGAAAGTTCTGCCGAATTATCAGGGCAATGACCCTCATGTCTGGCACGATCCGACGACTTCGGAAGGGATGGTTCGTGTTATTTCAAGCGAGCTTTCAAAGATCCTGCCTGATGCAGAGCAGGCAGCTTTGATGCAGCGAACAAACCATGCGGTATCTGTTTTCAGTGGACTTAGCCAGTGGGGTTCAGCTCAATTTTCTGCTCTTCCTGAAAATCGGCGCGTCATCACGACCGATCACAGGACCTACAGCCATATGGCGGATCGTTTTGGCTTCAAAGAAATTGCCATGCTCGACAGCCACACCACAGGAGGTGTGTTGCGACCTTCCAGCCTTAAGGCAATCATCGATGAAATCAAATCATCGGGTTCTCTGGTGATCTTCAAGGCTTCGTGGAATGCCACAAAAACACTGGAGCGCATCAGCAAACGCAGTGGCTTGCCAATTGATCCCAATCCGCTCGAAGGCGAAGGGGTTTCTCCTGGGCAAACAGCTGTTTCCACAGCTGTTTCCAACATCTGCACGATGGTGAATGGTCAGAGTGGTCAGTGTGATCAAGCTGGCGGTGATCGCTTGGCCAATAACTGGAAGGCAATTCGTTAATTAATAGCTTTCTCTCTCTTCCGTCTCCTTTCATTCTCCTTTTCTATGTCTCTTTTTAGTACTCGCGTCAAGCTTCTGTTGATCGGTTTGTTGATGCTTCCCTTTGCATCATCACCACCTGCCTTTTCTCACGGCTCCCATGGTGGAGGTGAATCTGAGCTTGAGGCTGGAGAATTCGACTTCACTCCAATCGTGACGATTGAAGCCCATGGTGGTTTCGATACCAACCTCGAGGGTGACCCCAAGCATTACGCCTTGGATGGTTTGGTCGGGGGTGCCTTCAGCTGGGGTCTCGGAAATGGTGCAACCCTTTCGATCGAGGCTGCGGTTGGCCCTTCACTCGTTTGGGGAGAGGCTGAACACTTCTACGGAAAAGTCCACGTTCATGATCATGGCGGTCATGACGATCACG
>QCTG01000028.1 GCA_003211235.1 Synechococcus sp. AG-673-B04 | reverse complement strand
GCAGTTGGCGGTGGCCCAGTCGGGTTTTTTGCTGATCGTTGGACTAACGCTGGTTTTGATTGTTCGCGACACAAGCCAGTTGTCCGTGGTGCAGCAACTGATGGGCCAGCGCTGATGCTGAGGTCTGTCGGCATGTAAGGTTGACCATCCAATCTTCCGCCGCTCCAGAGCTGCATGGCCAAGAAGTCGATGATTGCCCGCGACGTCAAGCGAAAGAAGCTGACTGAGCGTTACGCGGCAAAGCGTGCAGCACTGATGGCGGCTTTCAACGCTGCGAAAGATCCGATGGATCGCCTGGAGATTCATCGCAAAATTCAGGCCTTGCCCCGCAACAGCGCACCCAATCGCATCCGTAACCGTTGCTGGGCCACTGGCAAACCCCGTGGTTACTACAGAGATTTCGGTCTTTGCCGCAACCAGCTCCGGGAGCGGGCACACAAAGGTGAACTTCCCGGTGTGGTCAAGTCCAGTTGGTAAACAACAGTTTCTGTCGCTAGTTCAAATCGAACCAGGGAGGCTTCAACGTCTCCCTTTTTTTGTCGAAGAAAACCACGAAGTGTCAAGATATCTCTGTCAAGCGGACATAAACAGACGTGCAAGGACAAACCCAGTCGATCTCCTTTGATGGACGTGAGATTCGACTGACCACAGGCCGGTTCGCCCCGCAGGCGGGTGGATCTGTTCTGGTCGAATGCGGTGATACGGCCGTGCTTGTGACCGCAACCCGATCCGGCGGTCGTGATGGAATCGATTTTCTCCCACTGATTTGCGACTACGAAGAGCGTTTGTACGCAGCCGGTCGCATCCCTGGCAGCTATATGCGCCGGGAAAGCCGCCCGCCTGAGCGCGCCACGCTCACTGCCCGGTTAATCGATCGGCCGATCCGCCCCCTGTTCCCCTCATGGATGCGGGATGACCTGCAGATCGTTGCCACCTGCCTTTCGCTGGATGAACGAGTTCCGGCCGACGTGTTGGCTGTGACTGGCTCGTCGATCGCCACCCTCCTGGCCGGGATCCCCTTCAACGGCCCCATGGCCGCGGTGCGGGTCGGCTTGTTGGGCGATGACTTCGTGCTCAACCCCAGCTATCGCGAAATGGAACGCGGCGACCTGGATTTGGTTGTCGCTGGCACACCCGACGGTGTGGTGATGGTGGAAGCCGGTGCCAACCAGCTGCCGGAAGGGGATGTGATCGAAGCGATCGACTTCGGTTACGAAGCGATCTGTGAACTGATCAAGGCCCAGGAGCAGCTGCTGAAGGACTTGGGCATCAAACAGGTTAAGCCTGAAACACCCACAGAAGACAAAACGGTTCCGACCTACCTTGATAAACAGTGCACCAAAGCGATCAGCGAGGTGCTCAAGAAGTTCGAACAGAGCAAAGAGGAGCGGGACACCGCACTGGACGCCGTCAAGGCAGAGATCTCGGAAAAGATCGCCGGCCTCAAGGAGGACGATGCTGTGCGTCAGGCCGTGACAGCAAGCTCGAAGCTGCTGGGTAACAGCTTCAAGGCGCTGACCAAAACCCTGATGCGCCAACAGATCCTGAAGGATGGCAAGCGCGTTGATGGCCGCGGGCTCGACGAGGTGCGAACCATCAGCGCACTCGCCGGTGTGTTGCCCCGCCGCGTGCATGGCTCAGGTCTGTTCCAGCGGGGACTAACGCAGGTGCTGTCCACCGCAACTCTGGGAACACCCAGTGATGCCCAGGAGATGGACGACCTCCACCCCAACACCGAAAAGCTCTACCTGCACCACTACAACTTCCCTCCCTACTCCGTTGGCGAGACCCGTCCGATGCGCTCTCCTGGTCGGAGAGAAATCGGCCATGGAGCCCTGGCCGAGCGGGCGATCCTTCCTGTACTGCCTGAGAAGGACACCTTCCCCTATGTGGTGAGGGTGGTGAGTGAAGTGCTGAGCTCCAACGGTTCCACCTCCATGGGATCAGTCTGCGGCAGCACGCTGTCGCTGATGGATGCAGGTGTTCCCCTCAAGGCACCGGTGAGTGGTGCCGCCATGGGTCTGATCAAAGAAGGGGATGAGGTTCGAATCCTCACCGACATCCAGGGCATCGAGGATTTCCTCGGTGACATGGACTTCAAGGTGGCGGGCAGCGACAAGGGAATCACCGCCCTGCAGATGGATATGAAGATCACCGGACTTTCGGTGAAAACAATCGCCGAGGCCGTCAACAAGGCCCGCCCGGCTCGTCTGCACATCCTCGAGAAGATGCTCGAGGCCATTGATACCCCACGTGAGGGACTCTCTCCCCACGCTCCGCGCCTGCTCAGCTTCCGCATCGACCCTGAGCTGATCGGCACGGTGATCGGTCCTGGTGGCCGCACCATCAAGGGCATCACCGAGCGAACCAACACCAAGATCGACATCGAAGACGGCGGAATCGTCACCATCGCCTCCCATGACGGTGCTGCCGCCGAGGAAGCCCAGAAGATCATTGAAGGCCTCACCCGAAAGGTGAATGAGGGCGAGGTGTTCTCCGGTTCGATCACGCGGATTATTCCGATCGGTGCCTTTGTGGAGATCCTTCCCGGCAAGGAGGGCATGATCCACATTTCCCAGCTGTCGGAAGCGCGGGTTGAGAAGGTCGAAGACGTCGTGAAGGTGGGCGACGAAGTCACCGTGCGCGTTCGCGAAATCGACAACCGCGGCCGGATCAATCTCACCCTGCGCGGTGTACCCCAGAGCGGTGACAGCACCTCCGTGGAGCCTCAGCCCACCCCGGTAGCACCGCTCAACTGATCAGGCTTCAGACCTGAAAGCCGGGATCAATCTCGGCCATGGCCCGCGTCGCACGCTCAGCGAGCTCGGCGTGGGTTTTTCCATGGCTTGCAATCAGGCAACCCGCCTGGCGCACATCGCCGGTGTTGTAGGTGAGTTCAGCCTGATCCGCATGGGTGAAACGCCCCCCTGCAGCCAGCAGAACCGCCTCAGGCGCCGCCATATCCCAGTCTTTCGGTGCACTGCGGCCGGAAAGGGAGATGTAGAGATCCGTCTCACCGCGGAGAATCGTGGCGACCTTGCACCCCACGCTTCCAACCGCCTTCGAACCGCCCAGCTCAAGGGCGGAGATCAGTTGTTCCAGGCGATCATCCCGATGGCTGCGGCTGGCGACCAGGATCAGATCCGACACCTGGCTGCGGGGGCTGAAGCGCACGGGAGAACGCTTCCCCTGACGGTCTTCGCACCAGGCACCCTCCCCGATGATGCCGATCCATAACTCATCAGCCTCAGGCAGGAGCACAACCCCGATCACTGGACGCTTTCCTTTCACCAGTGCCAGATGCACGGCGTATTCACCCGTGCCCCGCAAAAAATCCTTGGTGCCATCAAGGGGGTCAAGAATCCAAAGCCATTCGGCTGGCAGGGGCTGGCCCTCCGTGAGCTGTTCCTTGGCGGTCTCCTCACTTAGCAGGGTCCAATCCGCCTTGGGGAATGCAGCCGACAGGCCATCCAGAAGCCATTGATTCACCGCAAGATCGGCGGCTGAAACAGGGCCTTCACCACCGTTGTCAACACTCAGTGCCTGGGGGAAACCATGGGGCGGTTGCTCACCCCGCGCATAGGCCCTCAGGATGTCGGCGGCACACCAGCTGAGGCGACGCAATTCGGCAAGCAGTGCGTCCTGGCTGACACCGGAGGGCAGAACGGCGGGACTGGGCATCAGAATTGATTCAAGCGCTGGCCATTGTGATGCAGCGGGACGAGCCTGCGGCAAGCCATCTGTACCTGGTGGGAACACCGATCGGCAATCTGGGGGATTTTTCTGCGCGGGCCAAAGCTCTGCTGACGGCCGTGGATGTGATCGCCTGTGAGGACACCCGTCACAGCGGGCTGCTGCTGAGCAACCTGCAGGCGCGGGGCCGGAAGATCTCCTTTCATCAGCACAACACCCGCACCCGGCTTCCCCAGCTGCTCGAATTGCTGGCGGAGGGCAATAGCCTGGCGGTGATCAGTGATGCCGGGCTGCCCGGCATCAGCGACCCGGGCGAAGAACTATCCGCTGCCGCAAGGAGCGCTGGTTTTCCGGTGATCTGCATTCCCGGCCCCTGTGCCGCCACCACAGCCCTGGTGTGCAGTGGCCTGCCCAGCGCCCGCTTCTGCTTCGAGGGGTTTCTGCCTGTGAAAGGCCGGGAGCGAAAAACACGGCTGGAGGCCATTGCCGCTGAACAGCGCACCAGCGTTCTGTATGAAGCCCCACACCGATTGATCACCCTGCTGGAAGAGCTGGAACAGCTGTGCGGAGCCGATCGGCCGCTGCAGGTGGCACGGGAGCTGACCAAAAGGCATGAACAACAGGTGGGGCCAACAATTGCAGCAGCACTGGAACACTTCGGGACGCATCGACCTCAAGGCGAATTCACCCTTGTGCTGGGGGGCTGCCCAGCGGAAGCTGAGATCGAGCTAGACGATGCCAACCTGCTGGATCGCATGAATGCGGCGATGCAGACCGGCACCAGTGCAAGCTCAGCCGCGCGCCAGCTGGCGAGTGAGACCGGCATCTCCCGGCGGCGGCTATACGGACTGATTCACCACAACGCGGCAGACTGAGACCAGTCGAGGCCTGCCTGTTGTTACTGCGCCTGCGTCTGCTGCTGTTCAGCCTTGGAACAGGGACGCTGCTGCTGTTGCTGCTGTGCCTTGGGGCTCAGAACCTCTCAGAGCGCCACAGTCTCCAGGTTGGATCGTTCCGTTCCGCATCGCTGCCCAGCGGCTTTCTCGTTGGCGTTTCGCTGGTGATTGGTGTGATCAGTGGCGGCAGCGCCATCGCCGTGCTGATGCCACAAACAAGGCGTGACTGAACCGCCTTCCCTCACTGCTGACGGGAATCAGTCTTTTGCTGTCTGATCCAGAGCCATCACACTTCCGTCCATCACCAGGCGGGTAATCCCACGGGCCAGCAGATAGTTGCTGGTGAGCCCGAAAACACCGGTGTCGGGCACCTTGATCACACGCTGGCTGCGGCCGCACTGGCGCTTGGCCGCACGCGGGCTGGCGAAGAGGCAGATGCCCTGCAGATCCAGCTCTGCCGTATCCAGGGCTCCGATATCTGGGAAATCCCGCAGCGGGCGGGCATCCAGTTCAACAACTTTGTCCACCAGCATGTACGCGCTGGCCGGGAGCAGATCCGGCGCGAAGGGCTTCACGGCAACGGCGGAATGGCCACCCATGTCGGCCACCACCGCCAAAGGAACTAGTTCCGTGAAGACATCCGCAGCAGAAGAGTCCTCCTCGTCGTCGGTGTCGACGTCGTCCTCGGCGAAATCTTCCGCATCATCCAGGGCCAGAGTTCCTGTTTCCTCAGACCCCGGATCGGAGTCGCCCGCCTCCTCAACACTCGGTTCCACAGCGACCGGGGGACTGACCGGGGTGGCCGTCAGTTCCGGGGTAGGACTGTCTTCACCCGACGGTTCCTCGACGGGCGCTGCAGCCGTGGTGCCGTGTTTCTGGCGGCTTGCCTTCAAAGCGGCATAGGCCTCTGGAGGCAGTAGGGCTTTGACGGTGCGGCTGACCGTGTTGGGACTGCATCCGCAGGCTGCCGCCAGGGCCGCTGTGGATTCACCGGCCTTGTAGCGACCCACCAGATCCTGCTTCTCGCTGTCGCTGAGACGACGCGGAGCCATCGTTGCCATGCAGAGCCCATCACCTTAGAAGCACAGCCCGGATCTCACCTCGATCGGGCGGGCAACTGGCAAACTGTGCCCGTGCTCCCTTAGCTCAGCTGGATAGAGCAACTGCCTTCTAAGCAGTCGGCCGATGGTTCGAATCCATCAGGGGGCGTTTACAAAAACCAGTCTCAGACAGCGTTCCGGGGATTCACTCCGTGACGCTTGACTTCACTTGAAACACCGTTTTGTTTGCATTTTGCAAACGCCTGTGCAAACGTGAGGGCATCGATTTAAGGCAGCCGGTCAGGCTGATTGCGGACGTGGCAACGACTCCTCGAAAGAAGAAGACCCCGGCATGGGTGGCCTCCATGCGGCATGGACTGAAGGGCCAAAACGGCAACGGATGGCGGGTCCATGAGGTCCGCGGACGGGTATTTCTGACCGTCCACTTCGAAGATGGCCAGCGCGCCACCCTCCAACTGGATCTGCCCTGGGTCGGCGAGAGCCAGGCCGAACTGCTGAAGGTGTGCGCCGAGCTAAAGCGGCGGATGATCGAGCAGCACCTGGGCCTAAAGGAGGCTTACGCCCTGGCGGGCGAAGCAAGCAACACCGCCAGCGGGAACGGCACCGACTGGGCCGTGGCGATCGAGCGGTTCAAAGCCCACAAGATCAACAGCGGCGAGCTGGGCGCCGAAGTGGGCCAACGGACTTGGCACCGGAATTGGCGGAACCCGATGGAGCACGCCCTGGTCGCACTGACCACCAGCCCCAGGCCGTCATCGGCGCGGATGGTGTTCGAACGGCTGCGGGACGATTGCACCCTGGAGCCCGGCAGCACCGGCCGTCGAGTGCGGATGCAATATTCCGCCGCGATGCTCCGGCATGCAGTGGAGAGCCTGGGCGCCGACCCGCGGTGGCTGCCACCCACGGACCTGAAGCCATTCGTCGGGGTGAAGCAGAAGGGCAAACAGCAGACGACCTTCATCCAGGACGATCAGATCACCCGCCTGCTGGCCGGCATCACCGATCCGAAGTGGCGCACCGCTGTGGCGATCGTGGCCTGCTTCGGACTGCGGCCTGTCGAGCTCCACACCATCCGGGCCGACGGCGACACCCTCTATGTCGGCTGGCAGAAACGGACGGCACGGAAGCCGGAGGGCACCAAGCCCCGCAACGTGGTGGGCCTGGACCCCCTTGGCCTGGAAGGCACCAGCGACAACCTGCTGGCCGTGCTGGCCGAGCGCGGCATGGACGCCCTGCCGGAGGCCTGCCACCACGAACGCTGTGGTGAGCGGCTCGAGAAGACACTGACCCGGAACAAGGTGTGGCAGCAGCTGGTGGCCGAGGTGGCTGCCACCCCGGCGGTGGGCAGCACTGGCAATGAGCTGGTGCCGTACTCACTGCGGCATGCGTACGCCGACCGGGCAGACCGGATCGGCATGACCGATAAGGAAGCGGCACTGCAGATGGGCCACAGCGTTCAGACCCATAACTCCCACTACACGGGCACAGGTGCCGACACCGCCGCTCGAGCATTGGCCAAGGCCAAAGCCGCGGCCCGCAACCGCACTTTGTTAGGGGTGCAATGACATCTGCCGGAAAACGAGAGCGAGGTTTTTCCGGGAGTTATCAATCAGCGCCTGGAATCTCTCGAGCTCGGCAACATTAAATCTGGAGAATTGATGTCATTCCTTGCGCCATTTCGCCACATCTGTGGTTAATATCGGAACATCGCAGAAGTGACGTCCGCTCCGGCCGACGCCACACCAACTTCCCGGAGTTGGTTCCTACTGAGTCAGGCATATTCCTGATTCTCCGCCGTGCGGAGTCCCCTGTGGGGTCGGATTGAGGGAGAAGCTGTTCTTTATTCACCGTTCTGGCAATGGCCAAGAAAAGGAACCGTTTCGCCCACAAAGCAGAACAGACTCGCCGGATCAACGGCAGGCATGTTCATGCCTCAAAAGGCGAATATCTCAAACTGGATTTGCAGGTCTTGCAGAACCATCTCAAGCAATTTCCTGATGCTGATCAGGATTTTTTTGAGGTCGCTTGTAAGAACGAACCGCACCTCCAGGGTGTTCTGAAGCTGGTCAGAGCTGGGGCGATCAAGTAGGCCGTACCTATGCCGATCACAAGAGGGGTTTTAAAAACCCCTGATGCGGTGCAGGCGCTTGGCAGATCGAAGTCGCAGCTTCTGCGATTGATCGATGCCGGCGTTCTGACGCCCGGGGTCCATTTCTTTCGAGGACCCTTCAGAAACAGTCCGATCACATGGGATGTGGTGGCCTGCCAGCAGCGCTTTGCCGAGCTGGCTCGCATGCCTATTCCATTGCAATCCGGAGAGCCAGAGGAATTGGATTCCCTGCTCGAAGAAATCAGAACCCCGACCCCCGGAGAAAAATGAAGTCCACCCAATCGATAACCCAGGCCGCTGCATTGGCAGGAGGTTGTCAATGACAACCACCCAGAAAATCGCCATCGCTGATCAAATCCGTTCCGCGGTGATTGAGGCAATGGATGAAGTCGCCACTCTCGAAGAGTTGGCCACTTGTCTGCGGCTGATTCAGCTAATGAACCAGGCTGCACATCCTGATGATTCCATCGGCTGGAGCACAGACGGCACCTCCGGCTCGGCCATGGCCCAGCTCGAGGCTGAACTTCAGAACCACAACGGCATGGACGAGACCTGCGACCAGCGGGCCCGCGAGCTGCTGGCTCTGATCCAGATTGGCCAGACCACCCTCGATGTGATCGAGAGCGGTGAGGAGCGGCGCCATCGCCACCGCAAAGCAGTGGGAGGAGTCATGAGCACTCACACCGACAAAAGCCATCACCTGTCCGTGGATGGCGGCTGCATCAGGACCAACATCTACCTGGACCAAGACCAGCTGCGGCTGATCGTTCAGTGCTTGCGCTCTGGAGCGGTACGCATGTCCAGGCCCACTGATTCCCAATGCTGGGCCCTCTGCGACGAGCGGGAGCAGCAGTGCAACCGCTTGGTCAATCAGATCCTCACCGCTGGATTTGATGTCGAGGAAAGGATTGCGCTCCGAGGCATGGAGGTGACGGCATGAACGTCGCCGAAGTGATCACCGAGCCGATGTCCGTCATGGATGGAGCTCGAGCCGCGGCCGTGATGGTGGCCGATCAACGGCTGACACCTCAGATCCCCGACATCGGAGGGGACTGCGATCCAGGCCGCGAGTGGGGTGATCCTGATTTCACCCTCGAGGACGCATCCATTGCTGCGTTCCTCGGTGACGGTTGTGAGCCATTCAGCCGCCATCAACAGATGCTCGGCGCTGAGTGGAACGACGACCACATGGGTGCCTTCACCCACGGTTTCATCACCATGGCCCGCGCATGCCTCTGGCCAGGGGGGGGGCGGATCTATCCGTTATTCCATCTGTCCGAATGGTTTCAAAGACCAGGGCGAAAATCAGCCCAGCCACATCCTCTATATCGAACAAGCCAAGAAAAAAGAGGATTCCGACAACGACGACAAGGGCGGATCTGCGCCCTTCTGAGGAGCGAGACATCAGCGCAACTGATTACACGGCCCCGGGAAACCGGGGCTTTTTTATTAAGACATTTTATGGGTTGTTATCCCATATCAACTCAAGCGAATTCAATCGTCTCGTTGTCACAAACTGGGGGGTTGGATGGAGCAGACAGAGCGGTCATAGTCGCTGTGTCTGACGGTCAAAACCCTTGTGACGCCAAACGAATACGACCTGCACATCCGCAAATACAGCACTTTGAGAGGCCGCGGACAAATGCGGACTGATGCTTATTTCCGGCTTCCGCCAACGATGTGGGAACAGGCCAGTGAATATGCCCGCCAACAGAAATGTGATGTGAGCAAGGTTTATCGCCACGCCCTCGCTGAATATCTCCAAAAACGCGGAATCAATCCGCTGCTGCCCCTCGGCTGCAAGTAAGGCGAACCACCGGCGGATGACCCCTCAGCCGCCAGCGATTCATGGTCGCCACCCAATGACAACCAGCGGCCAACCGCACAAGATCAACCGGCTCAATCATGGCAGTTACGCCCACCAATAAGGTCAGCATTACTCCTGTTCTGCGGGAATACTTTCAGGCCCACGGCGCAGCAGTGAAGAACTGGCCGAAGGGTTGGAAGCAGGCGATTGCTGAGCGCACCGGCGGAACCCTGAATGCCATCGGCTCGACGCGGTCGCGGCTGGCGCGCACCTGGCCCACCGATCGCCCCCACCTGGAGGTGGTGCCCGATCCAGAGCCATCACCGCCGCCATCACCGCCGAGCTCTGAGGTGGGCAGCAAGCTCACCGAGGACGAAGCCAAAGCCCTGCAGCAGCGGCGGGCCCTGGACGACAAGCGCCTGGCCGGCATCACCATCGTGCGCTCCGCCAAAGAACTGCCGGAGGGATTCCAGCACTGGGGTTGCTACGCCGAGAAGCTGGTTCCCAGCCATCTGATCCCCTGGACCTGCGCAAGCGGCCGCACGGTGATCCAGCTGCAACCAGAAACGCCCCCGATCAACAAAGAGGGGCGGCCTATGAAATACCTGTTTCCCAAGGGCTGCGGTGGTCTGGTCGGTGTTGTAGCCGGCAGTGAGAAGACCGTCCTGGATCCATCAGTGCCGTTGGTGGTGGTGGAAGGGACTTTCCAAGGCAGAGCTGTGGCAGCGGCGCTCGAGGACAGCGAGAGCAGCTTCGCCGTGGTGCAGATCAGTGGCTGCAATGGCTGGATGACCGGGGGTGAGCCATCGCCGGAATTTGGACAGATCCAGATGCGCGGGCGGGAGGTGTTTTTCCTTCCCGACGCCGATGTGAGCACCAACCGCGATGTCTACGACGCCGCCAAATACCTGCGGGAAAACCTGCTGGGTGAATTCCTCGCCCGGGATGTCCGGATCATCCATCTGCCCGGCCGCGGCAATGACGGAGCCGACGATCTGCTGAGTCGCCATGACCCCGACCACAACCTCGAAATGGTTTTGCAGTGGATCGAGCTGGCGCGCGGACCAGAGGGAAAGCTGGGCACGGCACCACGAAAGCGCCGGCGCAGTTCAGGATTCTTCAACGCTGAGGGCAATTTCCAGCCGGCCACGTTCTGGGAGCACCTGCAAAGCCACCACCGGCTGGCTCTCAACGGCGACAAGTCGATCGCCGTTTACGAGGGTGGCGTCTACCTGAACAGCGACTCCCGCCGCTGGAACAACGCGGTGGAGCAAGCCCTGGGCAACAACTATGTGCCGCAGTACCTGAACACTGTCACCGACCTGGCGCTCACCAGCCTGAAGACCAGCGGCCGCGAAGTGCCGCAGTTCCTCAGCGAGCCCCTGCTCAACGTGAAGAACGGCCTGGTAGACCTCCGCACCGGCGAGCTACGAGACCACACCCATGAAGTGGTGACGTTGCAGCAGCTGCCGTTGGAGTGGGATCCGAAGGCCTCCTGCCCCACCTGGGAGTGGCTCATCAACAGCGCGCTGCCGGATCAGATCGAGCGGCTGGAGGACGTGATCTCTCAGTGCATCGACTGGACCCAGGCACCAGTAAAAATCCTGATCCTCTACGGCGAGGCCAGAGCCGGCAAAGGTCTGATCCTCCGGGTGATCCTCTGGCTGCTGGGGAACAACAGCTGCAGCGCCGTCACCCTCCACCAGCTGGCAGAAAACCGCTTCATGGCGGCGGAGCTATTTGGCAAGCGCGCCAATGTCGCCGGCGAGCTGAAACCGGAGGAGGTGAAGGACATCTCCCTGGTGAAGATGCTCACCGGTGAAGATCCGGTCCAGGCAGATAAGAAATACGGGCAGACCTTCAGCTTTTTCAATTACGCCTTTCTGGCGTTCAGTTGCAACAAGCTGCCGCCGATCAACGAGACCACCAAGGCATTCAGCTCACGGGTCTCACCTTTCCGTTTCACCGTCGGCCACAACGGCAAAGAGGATCGATCTCTGGGGGACAAACTCAAAGCGGAGCTGCCCGGAATCCTGGTACGCCTAGTTACGGCCTGGCAGCGCCGGCAGGCAAGGGGCAACTTCACGCCCACCGACAAAGCCACTGCCGATCACTTCAACGAAACCATCGACCATGTGGCTCGTTTCATCCGCGAGCGCACCGTGCCGGTGGATCAGCTGCGCGATGGAATCAAGCGCGCCGAACTGTTCCTCGAGTTTCAGCTTTGGTGCGAGGAGGAGAACCTGACGATGGTGGCCCGCGGCAGCCGGAACACCTTTTTCGAGAAGGTGCGGAACAACGGCGGCATCGAGGGCAAAGACGCGAAGGGCATTAACCGTTGGCGTTATCGGTTCAGGCGGCCGGAAGATAAGGATCCGAGCGAAGCGGCAACTCCTGAAGGACCGAACGGCAGTTCCGTGGCCGATAACGGCAGTTCAGTTTCAGAAACTGCCGTTGCCAAACCCGTCGCTGCGACAGGCGAAGTGAAGGGGAAACGGCAACAACGGCAAAAGCAAGTAAAAAAGTCGGAGATCGATTCCGGGGCCTTAAACAACCAACCTCCTTCTGAAAACCGCTATGGCCAGGGTTGTCCAGAACTGCCGTTAGTGCCGTTCCTTTCTGGGATCACTCCGGCCAGTCCAGCGCCATACAAAGGCGAACCGCCCGCCGGGATTGATTACGTCTGCAGAGCTGTTGATCTGCCCGATCCCGATGGGATGGCCATGTCGATCGGGTTTGACCTGGAGACCTTCAACCGCCGCACTGACCTCTGGCGGCATAAGGCCAGCCTGAGCCCATCACTGGGTGGAGAGATTCGCCTGGCTCAACTGACCGGGGCTGACAGCAAAACCACCCTGATCATCGATGTGGCCGTCATCGGCCAGCCAGCCATTGATTGGCTCCGCACCTTGGTTCGCAACCCCAACCGAACCCTGGTGGGCCACAACCTGTTGTTTGAAGCCACCTTCCTGATTGCTGCCGGCATCCGGCCGCTCTGCAAGTGGTGGGACACGATGCTGGCCTGCCAGATCCTTGGTGACCTCCCCAGCAACAGCCTCGCTGCGGCCTCAACTCACTATCTGAAGCAAGAGCTGGACAAGACCGAACAGACCAGTGATTGGGGCAATGGCCTCACCGCCAGTCAGCTCCGATATGCGGCTTTGGATGCGGTTGTGGTTCTGCCGCTTGGCCGTGAGCTCCACAAGCAACTGCACGAAACCCAGCAGGTGGAAGTCCACCGGGTGGATTGCTCAATGATCAGCGCTTGCGCCGATGGGCAAGTCAGAGGTCTTGCCGTTGATGTGTCGGCTGCAGTCGCCTCCCAGTCACGCGCAACCACTGAACGCGAAGCACTTGCTGCAGAACTCCACCAAAGCCTTGGCGTGGAGAACTACCGGAATCCGACCAAGCTGAAAGAGGCACTGGCTGAGCACCTCGGGGAGGAGATCGAAGACACAAAGGATCGGACGCTGAAAAAACACAGACCCGACCCTGTGGTGGAACAGCTGTTGGAACTCAAAGAACTTGACCAGGAGCTGAAGGAGTTGAAGTGGCTCATTGAGGAGGCAGAGCTCACCGACGGTCGTGTTCGCCCCTGTTATCGGATCATCGGGGCCAGCACAGGTCGGATGTCCACTAGTGCACTGATTAGGGACACCAACAGCCAAGTGCCGTCCGACACCGAGCAGTTCAAGACAGGGCCGCGGAAAGGCGAACCCAAGCCCGTGAAGCTTGGCCAGTGCGGTTTCAACTTCCAGGGCATCACCGGCGATCGGAAGTTGGCCCTCGGCACTGGCAACCCCGACACCGTGCTGATGGACCTCGACTGGTCATCGATTGAGATCCGGTTGCAGGCCAGCCCACGGCTTTATGACGATGCGGGCCAACGGAAGATCCTGCTCGATGGCATCGACCCTCACGCCTACATCGCAAGCCAGGCCTGTGGCCGGGAGATCACCAAAGCCGATCCGGAACGCAACACCATCGGCAAACGAGCCAACTTCTCTCTGGCTTATGGCTGTGGGATAGGTGGGCTGCGCACGTTGCTCTCCCGTGCACGCGGGGAGCAGGTCACTCAAGCCGAGGCCCAGAGGGTTTACGACGCCTGGCATCGGTTCCATCCCCAGATGAGCCGTGAGATGCGCAAGTTCGATGGCAACAACGTCAGAGAGGTCCGCAGCCTGCTCGGCCGGCGCATGACGTACCGCGATCACACCGCAGGAGCCGATGGCATTCGGCCCATGAGGCCTCTGAGTCGCACCAACGGAATCAACTTCCCAATCCAAGGCTCTGGCCGGGACCTGCTCGCGGCTGCGCTTGGTGACCTCTGGCCAGCATTAGATCCGTTCCCCGAGGTTCACATCGTCGGGCTGATTCACGACGAGATCTTGCTGGAAGTTCCACGTTATTTGGTAGATCAAGTGAAGGGAATTGCATTGGAAGCCATGACCTCCCAAAAGCTGCAGAGGCAATACTTAGGGGATATTCCCCTCGAAGCTGATTGCAACGTCGCTGAGACGTGGGGAGAGGCTCATTGATCAATTAGAGCTAAGGTATATACATGGGAAAAAAGAGCGACAAGGCAGAAATTGATCGGCGTGTTCATACCGTCGTCAAACTTCTTTCGTCGGCAAAAACATCGAGTTATATCTGCCGGTTTGCGACGGAGGAATGGGGGGTAGATCGCAGAACCGCTGAGCGCTATCTCGCCAAGGCTCGCGAAATTATCCGGGCTGATTACAGCGTTGAGCGTTCCGACTTCCTTGGCTCCCGTCTGGCACTGCTCGACAAGATCATTGACGCCAGCATCAACTCCAAACAGCACAGCAATGCTGTCGGTGCTCTCAAGCTCCAGGCGCAGCTCACCCGACTGCTGGAGGGCAACTCATGACCCCACAGCAATCTCACGCCGAGAACATCCAGAACATGTTGATTGACACCAAGCGTCGGCTAAACGCTGCTGCTGATCGTGGTGATTTCCGAGAGATGGGTCGCCTCTCCGATCAGTACGCCTCACTTAGTCGTTTGCTGGAGGCTGCGTCTTGAGCATGAGGAACCGCGAAGGCGGCACGATTTTTGCTGCCGCGATGGAACGCAAAGGATGGGATAGATCAACCGATCCGCATTCGCTGCTGGTGAAGATGCCAGCGGCAAAACACCCACCGATCTGCCATTGCCAGCCAGCCGAAAAGGGACGTTTAGGTGGAATGGATCCCGCCATCGATCGCGAGGGCTCCAGGGTCGTTTGCAGGAGTTGTATGAAAGAGATCGGCCCTGCATGTCGTCATCGGCAGGTTGTTCATCTCCGTGGCCTGATAGCACTGGATCAGAAGAATCCACAGAACGTGGATTGGGAAGACATCGAGGCGGCTGGCTGGCTGCTTGATGTCAGTCAGCGTCACTCACCCTCAACTCAGGCCACCTATCTAGACACTTGCTGAAGTCAATGTCCCAGCGTTCATCCTCGATGTTCTGATCACCATCCAAGAAGGCGTGGCAGGCCTCGAAATACGTGTAATTGGCGTAAAGGGATCCGGGTCCATCGTCAGCTTTGGCAGCAGTTGGATCGAGACCCAGACCAAGTGCCAACAGCAGCCAGAAGAACTTTTTCCTCACTGTTGCTCAGTGCGATAAGGGGTCTCATTGCTGTTGATGACCTTGATCGAACAGGTCACACCACCATCTGAATTGCCATCTCTGTCGTGGCTGCCATCGCAATTAACCAACTCGAGTTGAGTGCCAGGACCAACATCAACCCGACCCTTTTTCCTGAAGAAAACCTCACCATCACGTGCCAATACAGGCGAAGCGATGGAGACGAGGACCAGAGCGGAGAAAAAAGCTTTCACGATTACGTGGGTAATTAGTTGATCAGAGGATTCCAAGAGGACCTTTCTTCTTCTTGCAATAGCCCATGCCGATGTTCATCCATCCCTCTTTGCATGCCTCACCGTTTGTTGGAGCCACTTTGTAGTAGACGGGAGAAACGCAGGTGGTTCCCAGCGTGTTGACGTAGCCCAGTGGGCATTGGTCATGGCCTTCAGCCTTGGGAATCTCCTTTTGAGCTAGAGCAGGAGCTGCAACCGATGAAGCCAGAAGCAGCGCAGCAAAGAAAGACTTCATTTTCATCAGAGCAACCACCAGCCTAAAAGTAGTCCAATGATGATTCCTTTCACCCAGACCAAAGCGGCCATCTGATACTCCGTTAGGCCAAGCTTTTTCTTGATCCAGAGGAAGGCCTGCTCATCAGCGAAGAGCACGGCGCGGATGGGCCGAATAATCCAATCCAATAAAGGGCTCAGTTGCTGATGGAGTTTTAGAGACGAAGCGGATAGCTGTCATTGAACTTGCCTCTCCGACCGGCATAACAAGTCCCTAGGCAGGCGAAATGGTCCCGCGTACCTGCTGCATCGGCAGTTGTGCAAGCGTTGGACATCTCAATGATGATGAGCAGTTTTCAGAAGTGAGAGGTGGTGCCTGGACACTGAAGGCGGCAACTGGCACACCGATCAGGCCATACCGGCTCCGCCCGATGGCTGCTGTAAATCCCAAGAATGGGAGATGCGTCATTCGGTCCCTCTGTTAGATGGGCAATAAAAAATCCCGCCATTGCTGACGGGGTGAATGAAAAATAGTGCCAGGCATTGGGAGTTGATTGATGGTCTTTTTGGGGTGATTGAAGAAATCAAAAGCCCCTACGGTTGCACGGGCTTTGAGTGTGTAAGTTTTGAAGCCTAGGGGAAAAGTTATGGCAAGCCCTCCTTTATAACCTTCGCCCCACACAGCCTTTCTCGCATTACTCAGCTCATATCACAACCAATCATCACTGTTTGGCAGGCAGGCCCAGCAAATGTTGGCATCGGACCTCCCCCAGCCACGCCTTCCAGTTCCTCTTCAGAAAGCTCTGTTGGCTGAGCATTCTTCAAGTCATCAGCAGAGATGCTAAAGCCAGCATCTTTCGCAATCGCAAGAACTGCGTCTGAATCAGCAGCTGCTTTGAGCTTTTCCTGAGGGCTGGTGTCTGTCAGCTTTGACCTTCTCTAGAAAAGCTTTGAATTGTTCTTCTGACATCGGTGATGGAAGGTGTATGTGCCGTTGATAGCAATATCAGTCTTCAGGTGATGTTCGTCCAGGCATAGTTCTCACGGAGAGAGGACTTAAATAATATTTAGTGCCAGGTATTGAATGCTGATTTATGGGGTTAGTCAGACTATTGAAGAAATAAAAAGCCCCTGTCAATGCAGGGGCTTTGAGGGCTAGGCTTTACCCAAACGTCATTCCACGGGAAACTAACACCGAACGTACGGGACGGGGAAAACGTCATACG
>QCTG01000027.1 GCA_003211235.1 Synechococcus sp. AG-673-B04 | reverse complement strand
AACCTGGCGGCTTCTTTCAGGCTGACTTTGCGCGAATCCATAAGGTCGTGGATTGCTGCAACCGTGTTGAGGATCGCTGTGGCGTTATCGGCTGTCCAAGTCAATGGCAGGTTAACGGCACTGTGTGAACGGTCTTCAAAAATCCGCGTCAGCTGTACCCGGCCACGGTGGTCTCTTACTGACCAACCTTTGCCGTGCTCACGCTTGAGCACCTGCCGCAAGATGTCGGACCAGATGCCTTTGGCCAAGAGATGCAGCTGGTCAGCACTTGTGAGCTAAATTGTGCTCCAAAACCCTCTAAGAAGCAATAAGAAACCAAAAGTCTTGTGCGCCGAGCTTTCACCTTTGCTTTTACTGAATAGTCTTCTTTCCTATGCTGTCGTTATGTGGCGAGCAACGTACTGCATGGCATTCAGGGGGTCGGCAGTTCGAGTCTTCTGGGCTCCACTTGAATTTCACCAAGTGGGACACCCCAATTACAGCAAAAGTTAGAGCAAGGCGGCTCTAACTATTTCGTTTTGCTCTATATCCACCCGTACGGACTCCAGGATTAGATCCCGCTGGAGCAGCAGGTGCAGCCCCGCGCCCATGAGTGCCACACCCTCGGACCACGGCCCACCGAATTCGGCTTCTGGCAGAAATTCACCGCATACCGCCACGTATCAATGCTGTGGATGATTTGATTACCGTCGGCCGAAGATGTTCAGCCTGCATTTCTCCTTGTTGCCCACAAGTGGCCACTCAAGACAGCGACTGAAGGTGCTTCATCATTGTGTCGGCATCTGACACCTTGAGGGGATCCTCAGGGTTGGGGGCGTCAATACCCTGTTCAACGAATGCTTTTTCAATCTCCACACCATTGAGGAGAAGGGAGTAACGCCAGGACCGCATCCCCATTCCGAAGGCAGAACGATCGATCAACATGCCCATCCTCCGGGTGAATTCCGCGTTCCCATCGGGGAGCAAATAAATCTGATTGACACCAACCTTCTTTCCCCACTGGAAGATTACAAAGGCATCGTTCACGGCAACGCAAACAATTTGATCAATGCCAAGTGCTTTGAACTGATCGGCTAAGTCTTCATAGCGTGGGACGTGGTGATCCGTGCAAGTGGGGGAAAAGGCAGCCGGTAAAGAGAAAAGGATGCTGCGTTTGCCAGCGAAGATCTCAGTTGTGGTTTTGTCCTGCCAGCGAAAGGGGTTGTCCCCAGCGATCGAGGCATCGCGAACGCGGGTGTGGAAGGTGATCTCAGGAAGGCGGTTTAGGAGCATCGAGATCGAATCATTCATCGGAGATTAGAGCTGTTGCTGATCCCCGTAGCTGTGGACCACTTCCCCCCGTATCAATCGCTCTGTGCACCGGTGGGGCACTGAGCTGCCATCCGGTCTTCTGCATTGTTCGCCATGCCTCAACCGCGTTGTGACGCAGCATCCGCCTTCGGGTCTGGGGCACTGGTGGACGAGGCGGAACCCATCGGTAAGTCTGTACTGCAACCCACTTGGAATGGGCTGATGGGGTGTCTGGCTTGAACTGACAGACCAGCTGCTGTTGCTCGTTCATAAGCCACCCCTCGCCGTCTGGTTCTTTCGGCGATTCATTGATGGAGCGTTCTTTGAGCGGCATGGCGTTGGACCAACTCAAGTCAGGCATGAGCTGAGAAACCTCCGGCATCGGGTCAGGCTTTCTTTCGGCGATGGCTTTGGCGAGCGTGTTTTTGGTTTTCATGCTCCCAACGATGGTCATTGGGGCCATTGGCGACTTAACCCTGCAACGTTGGAAATCCTGTCTGTATGCGCTTGGCGTGAAGGCTTTCACTTCGTCGCCTTCGAATTAGACCGCTACAGCCACAAATATCCCTATGGGATGGGTCGACGCTCACGCTTTGAGAACCATAAACACACCACTTCATTGATCTGGTGGGCCAACCGGAATTACGCATTGCGATGCAGTGCAGCTGTTGAGAGCGAACGCCTTCTTAGCCTGGTGCGCTGAAAATGCCAAAGGGTTTTCCAAAAGGGCCGATTCGGCCCTTGATAATCTGCTGTATGAAATCAGCTCACCCAGCCAACTTGGCCTGACGAATTAGCTCAAGTCGATTACCATGATCTTGCTCAGAAAGAAGTAGCCGCCCCAAGCGACGACATTTATAGTGATGACCCTAGTGAAAAGTGTTCGCCTGGCCTTACTGGTGTCCACATCCATAACAGCTCAACGACATCTGATTTTGGCGGGGTGAATACCCTGGTTTATAGCCAAGTTGCAGACGAATGCGACGATGCCGAATCCCAGCATTTAAGTCAGTAAATTAGCCATGGCCTACTTACGGTTGAAGAACTGCAAAGCCGCGTAGATGATCACGGCAATGATGATCCAGTTAAGGAAAGCCCTGAGGATCGTCAGGCTAAGGATGATGAGAAAAACGGAGATAGCGGCTTTCTTGATGACAGCTTTGGTGCCGTCAGTCATGTATCTCCAGCGGGGGATCAGAGGCATTACGACACCGAATCTGTAGACCACTTTCTAAATCTGCTGGGCTTTAAAGCACACGATTCTGTGATCCTGTCAGCAGGTGGCGACGATTTTTGGCGTACCCCTCGCAAGCCCAAAGCTGGATACGACTTGGAGCAGGTGGGCAGCAGCAAGCAGCGGAAGGAGTCAGGTTGGCTTCCCCGACCTATTCACAGACAAGCGGAGCCACCAACCTCAGAGGCTCCGCCGCACCTACGACAACAGCACGACCCCCACAGGTGCACTTCAGTCGTAACTGTCCTGATCGCGGCATTGACGACTCAACCACTACCGAAAACCACAAATGTCACGCCGCAACTGGTTCACCGCTTACAGCCCTGTCTCTGCAAGCCAATCACGGTTTAAAGAACCTGATAGTCACTGGCTTGATTTGCAGGATAGTTTGAATCGATGGGGCAATTCACGTGCCTGGCAACAGTTGCAACAACTAGGGCACATTGCAACGACTGATTGACACCTAGGGTCCTTTGCGCACAGAAACTTGCGGAGGTTTGCGCGGCGCTCTGTTCACCTAGGCACCAGCCTTGAAAGTTTCTTTTCTTTTGGAGTAATTGAACCGATTAGAACGTATTAGAAAACAAAATTGATGAATTTACTTTTAAAGTTGATTGAATAACGCGTTGAAGCGCTAGTGGTAGCTTTTGTTACCCCTGGCGGTGTAAATGTAAATGCCGCCGCGCGGTATGTATTCCATATCGCCGTCGTATCCCGATCGACCATATTTATTCAATCTCTTGTAATGAATGTCGATCGACTCCTTGATTGTGAGCTTGTTGCCTTTGGTTGATTTGCAGTCGAGGTCCGGATTGCCCAGAAGCATCCTTGTAATGACCTCAACCTCCTACCTGACTGGTGTAGTGGCTTTTCTGTTTCTTGTGTAGTTATTGCTTTGTTCGCTTGAATCTACAAAAAAGTGCTTCCAGTCTTGCCATGTATATCTAAGTATTGCTGCCGCGAAAATCGTAAAAACTATGGTTGTTGGCGCGGACATTATGAAAAATACCAAACAAACTGGTAGAAAAATAATCGTGATTAGAAGTAGATATAGGCATCCAAATTTGGTCATCAGCTTGCTTCTGGGAAAGCCTTCTTGAAGGATCGTCTCACTGATGCAGCAGTGCTGGTTGTGTATTGACGGTTGTGGACTTCCTCGCTGTGCCCCATGGCAGCGCAGAGATCAGCCTTGTTGACTCCATTCTCCTCACCTAGCTGAGAAAAGCTGTGCCGCAGTGAGTAAGGCGGAAGCTTCTCTCCACGCGCTTCTGCCTTAGCTTTTAGTTCCAGCCAGAAGGGGAGCAAGCGCAATCTCTTCCCCAGTGTCGTGCCATTGACCGTGGGAGGCAGCTTCAGGGTGTCCCATTCCTCCACCAAGTTGAACGTGGTACCCATCAGTGGGATTGGCACCAACCAGCGAGGGTCTGTCTTCTTTTTCACGCCCCTGCGAGTGATGTGCGTTTTGCCTTCAGTGACGAACAGCTGAGGCTCTCCGTCTTCATTGATGCGCCGCACGATGACACGGTGCTCCCAGGCACGGAAACCAAAAATTCGAATGATCTTCACGACGTTGGCCCATGACTCAGGCAGCAGGCTGATGACCTTCATCACTTCCTCATCACTGAGGACTGCTCTGGGATCTCTTGAACCACCATCACCCTTCAATTCGAAATAGTCCTCTTGCGAAAGCAGCCAGCACTGAGGCTGGCGATGACGGCTGACGGAGTATTCCAGAAATTTTTTGAGAGCCAGTGCGCACTCCAAACGGCTTTTCGGCTGGTCAATCCACTTTTTGAGTGGCTCTCCGTATACCTTCCCAGGCTTCTGATTGAACCTCTGTTCGGTCAAAACGCGTTCAACAAGCTCTGTGCCCGTACTGGTGGAATTGCGGCCTTGAAGGTGCACCAGGGCCACTTCTAGATAGCGCTGGTAGGAAGCCTTGAAGGTCGCTTCTGCGATGCGGTTGCCCTGAGTGAGCTTGTAGTCCCTGAAGGCTTCGACAATGCCAGGCCAAGGAGTCACAACCTCATGGCTCTTGTGGTCGCTGATGGCGAGCGCATTGGCGATGGCTGCCTTCAGCGTTATGCCTTCTTCCATCACCGGCTTGTAGATCTTCAGCAGCAGCGCATTCACGGGGTGGATGCTGCTTTCCACCCATGAGAAAGGGAGCGTTGCCGATGCGTTCGCTACAGAGCCACCTGAGGGGAACTGGAGCTTCAACCGCACCTTCCCGTAGTGCTCAGACAGTCCCCACCCACGCAAACCGCCGGTTTGCTGTTGAAGCCGTTTCTCCCATTGCTGCTTCTTGGACTGCCGGGGCACTTTTCGGGATAAATCTCGGGATAAAAATAGTCTGAGATGCTTCCGTATGCAACTGACTACTTCCCATGATCCCTGTGCTGGATTAGCTTTTTGCTGATACGTCTTACGGTGACTGGAGCCTAGTCGTTGTTACCAACCAATTGACCCATGGGGGCTGGAAGGCCTCTCAAACCATTCCAAGTCAAGGTCTCTTGTTATTTAGAGATTTTTCTGGCTGCCAATCAGGGCAAGTTCTAGGACAAATCCATACGTACTTTGGCCGGGGTGGAACGGTCTGGGTTTGACATTGTGGATTATAAAGATGTAATTGCAGAGGTAGTTGATTTATTCTTTCAGACCATTTTAAGTAATGACTTCAGGCATTCAGATCATTTTGCCGGCAAGTCGGGGCTGCTTCTATTGCCTGTGCAAGGCGAAGAACATTTTAGGCAGTTACCACTGACCCACGACCAAAGACAGCAAGATGGATCTGCTGTTGCTGTAAGGCTTGTCATTGCGATAAGGGCCAATACCCCCAGATAGATTCAAGGGTTGGTTTGTTGGTGGAAATTTATAGATAAATTGGGGGAATCTGCTGAAATACCGTCTGCTCTCGTAGGGCAGCTTATAAAGGTACATCACTAAGCCACTTCCCTGTCATTACTGATTAACAACGCATGACGTAATGAGGTCTCAAGATTATTATATGTGTCAGAACTCTCGCCAATGATGCCGCTCATTAATGTCAGGACGAATGTCTCCGCTGTTCAAGAGGCTGGTGCTCTTCTGAAAAAGCTGTCTTCTGCCCTCGCGGCTGCAACAGGCAAGCCTGAGTCTTATGTCATGACCCTTTTGCAATCGGGTGTTCCAATGACATTCGCTGGTAAAGAGGAGCCATGCGCTTATGTCGAGATCAAATCGATTGGTTCCTTGACGCCTCCGGCCATGACGGATCAATTCTGTGAGTTGATTAAGGCGTCATTAGGGATTGAAAAAGACCGTATCTATATTGGTTTTGATGATGTCAACGCTTCTGACTGGGGCTGGAATGGCCGTACTTTTGGTTGACTTCCGCTTGGAGCGAGTTGAGACGTCATGGCTGGAATCCTCGACGGCACCCCTAGAGTGTTAATCCCTAAGGGCCTCGACGATTCGCCATGGTTTGCCAAGTGCACCGAATGATTCAGTCTCACATGTGAGCTGACTTGCCGTGCATTCAGCCCATTGCTTGCAATCGAGTGAGCTAAAAAGCAAAAGAGGTGAGAGAGGCGGTAGGTCGTGACACCACCCACCTAAACAAGCAACCACGCCCGAAGAGGTCTCCCTCCCACTTACAAATCATAGAGCGATCCAGAACATCTGTCTGCTTTGATCTGGAGTGCCCGCAAAGAACTCTTCCAGTCAGTTCAGCAACCAGCCATTAGGTCTTCCTTGCGAGCGCATAACGCTTCCTTTGCCGCTTGGGATGAGGGAAGGTTTTCGGCAACACAACGGAATTCAGGCGGCAGTGATGAAAGCTTCGTCTTCCCCATAAAACAGCCAAGGTTCCTCGTTATCCAATCGTTTTCTCTCAAGCCAAGCGGCATAGGAGTCGTCGGACTGATCTTCGACGATTGGTTGGTCTGCGCGGAAATTCCTCATGGACAACAACTTGTCAAAGGTGTGAATCAGGAGCGTCCTTTTTTTTACGATCGGATGTATTTCGTCATTCCACCGCTGGTAGCGAATCCATCAGGACAAACGTTGATTGAATTCGGACTCAATTGATTCATGATTTCAGCTGCAATGCTCCCAATACAACTTTGTTGTTGCTTCACTGCCTCGATGTCACACAAAAAGCTGCTGAATCTAATCTTTTGAATTGTTTAACAGATCTCGTTGCCTTGGGCCTTTGCATGATCTATCGCAACTTGTTTTTGTTGGAATGTGCTCTGCTCCCACTCATTGAAGCCAGGGACTTACAACAATTTTGCAGCCAAGAAATTATGCCCGTACAAAAATATTTGATTTTATTGGAACACGCTATCTGCCGAAGTGGCTATTCAATGGGAAGCATTGATTTTCAGAATTGTCTTATTTAGATATAAATATCATGGTTGAGAGGTTTGGAAATTAGTTCTCCTCTCGGTTCGTTCCAAGAGATCTGCTGTGTATTTCGGATAGCTTTTTATCAATCACAAACCCAAATCTCGAAAACGTCCTTACGTTTTTATGGCTTATTTTGCGGATTTCTTTATCGTTGTGGAGTTCAAAACCGCATTGATCTAAGCGACGCATCAACATCGCAGCCTCCTCAAACCGCCTGGCCATGTCCTCAAGCGTGCAGCAGTCAGCCGTTAGCGCTGATTCCTCCCATGTGAATGAAGCCATAAGAGTAGCTTTAAATCATCTCCACAATACTACCGGGTTTTATCCAGTCACTGGTAGGCAAGAATTTTTTCGGGACTAAAGAGATTTGGAGCTGCTGAAATTGCCTGTTCCAATAGCAGCAATTCAATCCAAGGATAAGTGATGAGAAAACAGCGCGAATGTTAGAAGTTTAATCATTCAACTAAGCAAATATCAAAGAATTTGGATTATTTTGCATCGCTGGATGCGGTAAATCTTATATTAATCAGCTGAAACCTTTGGCAGAAGTTTGTGATCGAAGCTTGAATTTGTAAACATTAACCCCGCCACTCGCGTTGATGGCGGCAATGGCGTTGTCATCAGGCCTCCATGCAATATTGCTGATCTTTTCGCCCATAAAAACACCACCTAAAGGATTTCCATCTCCATGTTTATCAAGAAACCAAACAAGGACTGATCCATCTTTCGCGCCGGAGGCTAAAAGTGGACCATTGTTAGCAAAAACAAGACTTGAAATTGACTCTGCATGAACATTCAGTTGACCAGGTAAGCTGCCTTCAGGACCATCTCCTTTAAAGCTCCAAACTGTAATTTGTTCACTGCCTCCGGTCGCTAATAGTTGACCTGTCTGATCAAACGCCAGTTGACTTGGCTTACAAGGATAACCGGTCATCTCAGCATCTTTTCCTGTGGAACGGCGCCAGAAATGTACGGAGTTATCTTGACTTCCACAGGCAACAACATCTCCATCAGGACTCAGGACCATGGAGACAAGTGAACCTTTCCACTCCAACTTTTGGTTGACAGCATCCTCGTTGATATCAAAAAAAGTGACACGACCATAACTTGCCGTTGCGAGCTCGGTCGTAGACGACCAAGCAATCGCACTCACGGTGCTTGAATGCTCATCCGAACGCCAATGTTCTTTTGCATTGATACCAAATACGTAGGCATGGCGAGACATACTGACAGCTAAATATTTGCCATCAGATGACCAGGTGAGATGTTCAACCCAACCACGACCAAGCTTGATGGCATGGAGAACTTCATAGGTCTCACTGCTCCAAATCTGTAAGCATCCATCCTGGCCAGCCGTCGCGAAGAGATTTTGTTCTGGATGAATGGCCATCGCCAGCAATCTTCCCTGATGCAACTCTTTGGTTTGCCAATTGATTACTCCTGTTGATCCATCAAATGAATACAAACCACCACAAACATCTGCAACCAAGAGGACATCGCCTTTGAAGATCCAGCCACAACTCAACGCATAATCATCAACTTGAGCTGTCCAGCCCTCATGGAGCATTCCCTGAGGTTTGAAGAGTCTTAAATCAGGCATTGGTCAAACCCTTTGCGCATTGCATCTTCATCCAGATTGCGTCCAATAAAAACAAGTTGGTTATGACGAACTTCGTCACCCCATTCCCTGTCCGGTTGTGCAGTGAAGAGCATATGTACACCTTGGAACACAATTCTGCGTGGATCTCCTTCATAGCTGATAAACCCCTTTGTCCTGAAAATATCGACGCCTTTTTCAGTGAGAAGTTTACCGATCCATTGATTCAGCTTCTCTGGATCAACATTTCCAGGCCTTTCTATTGCAATCGAACCTACTTCGTCATCATGCTCATGTTCGGCAACCCATACACGTTCGGCGATGGTGGAAATCTCCGCTGGGCCCTCATGATCGTCTGTGGTTTGTTTCTCGGATGCTGCTGCTTTCTTTAGTTTGATATCAAACTCATCGGCTGTATGTTGTGTGAATAAGCCGATCGAAGCTGATTGATGGAGATCCAGTTGAAAAATTTTCTTCCCTTCTGAATTAAGTTGAAGGTTCACATGTTCTCCGATGGGAATCTCGTCTCCAGGATTTAAATCGATGCTTGGTTGAGCGTACAAACGAACGCATTGCTCAGCTCCCTCTTTTAATGATGCTTCGTCTTTTGCTTGATCTGAAATGACCACGAGGGACATGTTCGGATCTGGACCATCTTCCAGGCTTAACTGATACCTGCCTTTCTCAAGCTGGTAAACACCTGACCATTCAAATGGATATTCGGGTTCAAGAAAACTTGGTCGACGCTCTAAGACCTGATCCAAATCAAAGGCACTGAGATTTAGGACTGTGTCGACGGGAACATCTGCATTCTCACACCGAACGACCCGAGCCATTCGATTCATGTCGCGAAGGCGGGCTTCAAGTGTGTCCAGGCTTTCGTTGCTTACAAGATCTGTTTTGTTCAAAACAAGCACATCGGCGAACGCGACTTGTTCTGAACTTTCTCCACTGCGACCTAATTGCTGTTGGATGTGGGCAGCATCGACGAGTGTAACGATCCCATCCAAGGTAAATTCTTCACGGATTTCATCATCCATAAAGAATGTCTGGGCCACTGGACCTGGATCTGCCAGTCCGGTCGTTTCGACTAAAATATAATCAAATTTGTCGCGTCGCTTCATTAAATTGCCTAATACACGTATGAGGTCTCCTCGTACAGTGCAACAGATGCAGCCATTCGACATTTCGAAAACTTCTTCATCGGCATTAATGACAAGGCCTTGATCAATTCCTACTTCCCCATATTCGTTTTCGATTACAGCAATACGCTTTCCATGTTCTTCACCAAGAATTTTATTGAGCAAAGTGGTTTTCCCTGACCCAAGAAAGCCAGTTAGAATCGTTACCGGTACTTTTTGGTTGACTAACACAATTTAATTTCAAATTATAAATCTATTGCTTTTGCCCACCTGTTGCGAGAATGATTATCATTTTTAAGGATTTACGCGCGGACGCCAAGCCCCGTTGATGATTAACCCTCACCGTTCAAGCCCTCGGAATTGTCTGACGTCGAGTATCGTGAAGTTGAGCTGCCTCACGGTGGTCCTCAGCCTTGGAGCTTGTAGCGGATCTGTTCCGAGTGAAACGAGTGCATCAGGTCGTGGCGATCTGAAAGTCGTCACCACCTTCCTGCCGATGACCCTTTTTACGACGGCCGTTGCGGGGGATTGCGCCACGGTGACTGCCCTGATTCCGCCCAATCTGGGGCCCCATGATTTTCAGGCAACCCCGGCGACCGCTTCAGCATTGAGTCAAGCCGAGGTCCTTGTCGAAAACGGTTTGGATATGGAGGAATTTCTTGAAAAGCTGGTTTCATCCGCTGAGAATGAAAACCTTGTAACTATTAATACCAGCTCTGGTGTGAAGACGCTTGAGTCTTCTGAACCGGACCATCACGACCGCTATGGTCATCACCATCACGACCACGGTGAGGTCAACCCCCACATCTGGCTGGACCCTGTAAGAGCAGCAGAACAGGTTGAAAACATCCGCGACGGATTGGTGGAGGTTGATCCAGGCTGCGCCAGTACGTATCTGAAGAATGCAGAGCTATACTCTCAAAAACTGAAAGATCTAAATAATGATATTGCGAGCCAACTTCAACCTTATTCAGGCAAAAGTTTTGTCGCTTTTCATGACTTTGCGCCATATTTTGCTGAACGTTATCAATTAAAAGCAGATTATATCGTTGATTTGCCGGACATGAATCCAAGCCCAGCCGATCTTCAGCGAGTCGCTACTCAGGTCAGGCAATCTCAACTGAAGGCCCTTTTGAGTGAACCACAGGAGGGTAATCGTTCGTTTAATGCCTTGGCTAATGATCTCGGCGTCAAAATTGTGGAGTTTGATCCCCTTGAAACAGGCTCCTTAGAATCTTCGCTTGATCCAAACACCTACTTCAAAGTGATGAGATCGAATGTGACCAATTTGATTGAGGCAATCGGAGGCTGATTGGTCGTGATAAGCCCTGTGCTCAAGGTGAGAGACCTCTGCGTTGAGCGTTCAGGGCGTCTCGTTGTCGAAGACGTCTCCTTCGATCTCAATCCAGAGAGCGAAACGGCGGTTGTCGGTCCCAACGGGGCTGGGAAGACAACTTTGGTCGCGGCCGTGTTGGGCCTGCTGAATAGAAGCTCCGGGGATGTAGAAATCCTCGGATGTCCACTCGCTTGTAATGGTGATTTGCCCCCTGAGATCAGATCTCAGATTGCTTATGTTCCGCAGAGTCTTGCGCTGCAAGGACATTTTCCGTTAACGGTTTCTGAGTTCGTTGGTTTTGGATTTGATTCTCCGGGCCCTCGTCTGCCATGGCGACAACGTGAACGACGCAGTGCGGCTGTTCGTCATGCCCTTGAAAGAACGGATTGTAATGATTTAAGTTATCGCCTTCTTAGTGAGCTTTCTGGTGGACAATTAAAACGTGTGATGTTGTCGTTTTGTGTTGTTCGACCGCGTCGATTACTTGTCCTTGATGAGGCGCAGGCTGGTCTTGATGTGTCCTCGAATGAACGCTTTCAGCATCTGCTCCTGGAGCTTCGTCGGCAGGAGGGATGGACCGTTCTGCAGGTCTCCCATGACCTCGACATGGTTCGGCGGAGTAGTGATCAGGTGCTCGGGTTGAACCGTCGCGTGTGCTGTCTTGGCCCGCCTGATCACACTCTGACGCAGGAGCATTTAACGGAACTGTACGGGCCGAACATCGTCCCTTATCGGCATCACTGTCGTGGTTGATCCGAACTCAATGCTATTGATTCTGAAAGAGCCATTTATGCAACGTGCATTACTAGGTGGCCTCCTCACGGGATCCCTCGGAGGCTTATTGGGGAGTGTGGCTGTCCTCAGACAGTTGTCTTTTTTCAGTGATGCACTCGGACATTCTGCTTTGCTTGGAATCACGTTAGGAATCCTTCTGGGTGTCAATCCAACACTCGTATTGATTCCATTCGCAGTGTGTTTTGCGTTGATGGTGAATCAATTGGTTGAGCGCAGCTCATTGCCCACAGATGCTCTTTTGAATATTGTTTATTCCAGTTCTCTGGCTGCTGCAATTTTAGCTCTCAGTTTGGTTGAAACCTACCGTGGTGGCATACGTCAATTGCTGTTTGGGGATATCCTTGGTATCAGCAATATAGATCTAATTATTGTTGTTGTTTTATTGGCCATTGCCCTGGCTTACCTCGTATTGACGATGCGTGCTCAGGTTCTTTTGACTTTAAATTCAGATCTTGCTGGTGCTGTAGGTGTGCAAACACGTTGGCATCGAATCATGTTCATCGTTTTACTTGCCGTGGTCGTTGCTGTGTCAATCAAGGCTGTTGGAGTATTGCTGATCAGTGCTTTTGTTGTGATACCTGCTTGTGCGAGTCGCTTATTGAGTAGAAACTTCGCGCTTTATATGGTGATGTCTGCTGCTGTGGGTGGTGGCTGTGCATTGATGGGTTTACTGGCTTCTGGGATGACCAATTTGCCCTCAGGGCCTTCAGTCGTGATGGTGCAATTTTTTGGTTTTCTGATTGCACTTTTCCTCAGCAACCATCAACTCAGGAAGAGATCAATTGCTCGGAAAGCATTGCACCAAATTCCTGGTGCAGCCCCAGCCGACCATTGATTTCTGATATCTGTTGTGCGTGGTCTGCGAGCAACTCCATTTCCCTTCTCGATAGTGGCGGGGCTTGCTTGGCGATCACCACATGCACGGTGCATTGAAGTTTTTTGATCTGTCTCAACCACCATGATCGATCTCCTGCTGGATCCAATCCACCAGTCACAAAGGCCGCGCTTGCAAAGCGCGAACCGGTTCTACGGCTTATCTTTTGCTGCTCAAGGAGACGTTCGTCTGTCAACCAGTTGGTCTGGACCCAAACGTGACGACGCAACATATATTTTAAAATTGCACGACTGGTATTGAGGTGGTAAAGGACTGGGCCAAGAATGGGTAGCCCAACCAGACCTCGCAACCAGCCGAAATATTTTGGATGCCAGCTCGTCATTGTGGGTAATGGTCCACGCCAGGTTGGCGCTACAAGAATTAACTTGGTCCAGTTTTCTGACGATTCTGTGGCCAAAGCTAGAGCTACAGATGCACTATGACCGGCAGCAACAAGTGTGATTTGCTTTGGCTTGAACTTCTCCAGATGTTGAAGAACATCTCTTAGGGCCTGCTTCAGTATTTCTATATTATAGTTTAAATTTGGTCGCTCACTATCACCAAAGCCAGGCCAATCAAAACTCACAACATGATATTGATTGCCTAAGGAATGTGCAAAATCTTTCCATTCCGACCGGCTTGAAATCGTGCTCAGTGCAGGCAGTAGTAAATATAGTGGTCCATCTTCTGGTCCACGCCGTTCAATGATCAGACGAATTTCACGATTTTCATATGAAAACCAGATTGGTTCCAGAACACCGCCTATCTCTTGATGCATGGTTTTGATGCTTCTCGTCATTTGTGCACCTCATCCATCGATAGACATTCTCCAATAGTATCTGCACGAGCATCTGCTAACCGTTGGCTTCTGTTCTTCTTCTCATTTGCTATAAATCTGGCCGTTGATGGATTTCTGCTGACTGTTGGTTGATTTCGGTGCCTTGTATTTCAATGCAGATCTTTTTTCGGCTAGTAATGAGTTCGGTGCTAAAAGGCTGGATAATTTGCAAAGTAAACTTCAGTCGATGAGGATTGTCTAGGAATCTATCCATATTTTTGAATTTGGATCCCATACATGTTTTGCGTAGGTGCCTTTGAGTTGCTTTTGCGGCTGTGTTATCCCCAGCTCTACATGGCATTGCTTGGCGATTTTGATCGAGCCTCTATGGAAGTCTTTCCATGGAACCAGCTTCTCCCCGTTCCAGATTGGTGGGAGGCCAGTCTCTTTGAACAGTCGATCGAACTCATCAAAATGATCTTGCAGCGCTTCCACTGATAAAATTATTTCCGGCTTGGGGGTGTCCAAAACCTTTTTGAATGGCGCACGTTCCATGCATGCTTCAAAGTTTCTTGTGAGTTCGGCTTGATGGCTCCAGGCTTTTTGTCCTACGAAAGCGCTAAACAGAAGCAGGGTTAGTGCAAAAATAATTCCCAAAATCAAAAAGAGATGACCGTATGGTTCTCTGGTTTGATTCATGGGCTCCCTTCTTGGTTAGGAGGTGAGTTGTTAACCATAGCCTTGCACTCCCCGGGTTTCTGCTGACACAAGTTACCGAGGTCCGCATCATGGCTCTGTGATGGTAAGCAACATGTCGCAGTTACTGAATGATCATTTCTTCAATGCTTTCGGCATCGTTTCTGAAACTCTTGGCATGTTGCTTTACATTCGCTGTATTAGCTTTATTGCTCTAATAATATAATTTGTACAATGACTTATCACTTGCCGGCACTGACGATTGGACCACCTCGTATTCTTGTGTGTTGTGCCCTTAGCAGATCGCCTCCTGACATTTTAGTGGTGATCTACGAAATGATCATTGCTCATGGTCTGTCAGGGTTCCTCTTTGGGCTTGGGCATTTCTTGAAAGCAGTTTGTCCGGGGCGAGAGCATGAGTATTCAACAAAGGGCTGAGATCTTCTGTTTTTGTTTTGTTTTGATACTCGTCTGATTTGCTTAATGTAGGAAACTCTGAAAGTCGTTAATCTATTAGTAGTTGCTCGTATCAAGGAATATTTTTCGCTTTAGATGCTTGCTTGACTTTGTAGTGAAGCTGAATTACTTTTTATTTAGTCAATGTTTTCTTTGTGCCTGGAAAATTCTTTTTGATTTTAATTGGAGCTTAAAGCCTGTCATCTGGCTATGCCTTGAAGGCTGTTAGTCACGACGTCTGTGAAAAGGATTCTTCAAGGAATGGGATTGATGACCTAGTGATTGTTGTTGACCCAAAGCCTACCCAGAGGGTGTTTGATTTTGTGCGTATGCGTGCCGAGGCTTTGAATGGAGGAATCAGGCAAGATCAAGCACAGTCGTGTATGTATAGCCATCAGTCTTCGAAAGACTGCCTTGCTGATGAGAATAACGGCTTTCCGTATCGATTCTTAGGCGGTGCGCCAGGCTGGGACGTTCTTAAGCTGCCACCAACGGTTGAAACAGAGATTCGTATTTATACAGATAGTGAATTAAAGACTGAATTAATTTATAATGATTTTCCACGTAGATTTGTTTTAAGTCCGACTATAGTATGTGTTTAATTTTCCCTATATTTGGTCAAACGTTTTGCTTTCTTTGGGCTAGTTACAGGCTCCCGCGGTAGTTGTTAGTGTTGCAATGATTCTTCTGTTCGTAAGGCTTTGGTGAACAGATTGGTCATATAGGGGGGCTTATTCTTTGAGGATTTTGAGCCTCTTGTTTCAATTTATTGATCGGATTATTCGCTTCGTCAGTTATTTTTTCTGCCACAGATTGAGCAGCAATTTTTGGATGGTAAGTTTATAATATTTTTCAAGAATTGCTAAATATATTAACCATGGCGCGATCGGTTGGTTCTGATCTCTGAGACAGTGTCATCCCCTTGGATACTTGGAATGGCTTCCGACGATGTCCACTGTGAGTCTTTCTATTGCTATAAAGGCATCGGCTGATATTCCTCCCAGAGGCACCTGTAGGGATTGAGATGGGTTTTTGGACTCTCTGCTAAAACAGGAGTCAATCTTGTGTGCATATGTCGTACCCCGCTGCAGACAACGTCAAGCTTTTCGATTTTGTTGGGCGGGCATTTGTTGCCTTCCTGTTCGCCATGGCTGTGCCAGGTAAAGTGACCGGGTACTCCTCAAAGGTTAATTACATCGTTTCGCGGGGCATTCCGGAGCCTTTGGCTTCTTTCCTACTCATCGCCGCAATTGTGGTGTTGATTGCAGGATCCATTCTGTTTGTGTTTTCTCCCAACACAAGAATTGGAGCCTCTTTATTGCTTCTGTTTCTTGTGCCAACCACACTGATCTTCCATACGTTCCCTGTTGATGCTGGCTTTGTTCGCAATCTTGCTGTGATTGGTTCTTTGATTCTTGCCATAACACGTTCAACCGCCGGAGCGACGCCCAACTTCAGAGCGATTCGGTGAAAATCTTCAATCGTTCGATGAATCATGCCTTCCGAATTTTACTTCCTTTCCGAACTGGCTCAATATCACGGTTTTGAATCAGTCGATTGGCCGCCCTCGTTGCCTAAAAATTGGATGATTTTTAGTTAATGGCCTGATCAATATTTGTCTGTTGTGTCATGTTAAGTTAGAGACCTGCTTTTGGACTGACCAGGTAATTCTGCATTTCATTTATAAGACCATTTTTTATGATGTTCTGCCTTTCTATGCGATAACAGTCGTTCAATATTTTATTAACTTGCTTCGACCGTAGCCTTGCAAAGTCTTCTTATTCACCGTTGATCAGCTGCTCCGTTGTTTTGTTTCCATAGAACCACTCGATGTCATCACCATAGCGTTGGGTCACGATCCGGATCAAGCCAGGGTCTTTGAAATAGTTGGCTACATCTCGATGATTTGAGCCTCTTCTGATATTTTTTTCAGGAAGTGTACCTAGGTCTGGAAGGCCCTCGCGTCGAAGCATTTGCTGTAGAACGATCCAGTCTTGATCCATTGTCTCTAAATGGCCAACGAAGTTCGGGATCAGTTGCCTATCAAGGCAGAGGATGATGCTCTGAGGGAGTAGATGAATATCCATTTTGTCATCGCTCGTCGATGCAAGGACATCTAAAAATGAGCCAAACGGCATGGAGTGGAACAGTCCCATTGCTTGCATCGGGCCAGGTATTTCATCGAGTTCGATTAGCTTGTTGTTGTAAGCCGAGACCAATCTGTCAAAGGGATTTCTTACAAAGCTGAAGCTGAAATGGGTGCCACGACACATTTGTGCATTGTGTGTGCTCAGCATTGATGTTTCCCCATGAGTACCTGTCCTCCAAAAATTGTCGGATGTTGTTCGGATCCTTTCACGCTGAGGTGTTTGAAGCAGCCTGCAGAGAGCAGCCTTGATCGAACTATTGGCAACCTTCGGGACCCTTCCATAGAGAAGTGGAATGTCTCGAA
>QCTG01000026.1 GCA_003211235.1 Synechococcus sp. AG-673-B04 | reverse complement strand
CGGCTGCCGTCGGGCCGGTACCAGTGGCCAGAGCTATCGAGATCGGCGGGGGTGGGATCGCTGCCCACCAGCCAACGGAGCTGGGGCAACAGCTTTTGCCACTGCTCCAGTTGGTCGTTGCGGCCCTGGTCGGCATGGGCCAATTGCTGAAGCAGATGCACCGCTTCGATGGCGGGTGTCTGCTCGGCGCACCACTGGAGTAGGCCAGGTTCGGTGTCCCAGAGCTGGTGCAGCTCAGCGGTGGGAATGAATTTCAGGCTGGTGGGTTCAGCAGCGCGAAGGTGCTCGATCGGCCGCTGGTGCAACCAGCTCAGCCAGCCGACCAGATCGCCGGCTGTATGCCGTTCCACGGTGCGCCACTGTTGGCTCGGAGGAAGACAGGCCAGGCTGCGGAGGCTGCCGGATTCGATCCACCAGACCCCTGCAGGTGATTGTCCGGGTGCGAGAAGCTCTTCTCCGGCCTGGAGCTTTAGCGTTTTGTCGCCTCGGCTGAATAAGCCCTGGATGCCATCGTTAATTCCTGAAGGGCTGGCGGCCAACACTCACTACTACATGTGAATCGAATTTAATAGCAGGCGCTTGGGGAGATGTTTCGCAGATTTATGCCAGTTCGGCGTGTTGTAGTGGCGCTTTTTTGAAGATCAAAGCTTTTGTCCAATTGCTGAGGCTAATTTCGTAAGGAATCATCCTGGCAGCGAGCACGCAGCTTTTGATCCTGTTCGTGATATCCATCGTGCCGGAGGTGCATCTCGAGGAAGTGTTGCTGTTGCTGACTCCGCCGTCAGGTCTGTTGGAGCATTAACGACCAGGGGCATCGACAGGAACAGTCTGGCTAAGCGATTCTGGGAGGCGTCGTTCAGGACCTGATGCCTGCCACACCGCTGATTCCTGTGATCCTCTGCGGCGGAACCGGCACGCGCCTGTAGCCGCTATCGCGGGCGAGTTACCCCAAGCAGTACTGGCCGTTGAGTGGTGATGGGGAGGCGACCCTGCTGCAGCAGACCCAGCAGCGGCTCCATGGCCTGGGGCATCTCGCCGACCCGCTGCTGATCTGTAATGAAGATCATCGCTTCATTGTGGCCGAACAGATGCGGCAGATCGGGGTCGAACCGAACGCGATCCTGCTGGAGCCGATGGGCCGGAACACCGCCCCGGCGGTAACGGTGGCAGCGCTGCAGGCCACCGCCGGCGGCAGCGATCCTTTGCTACTGGTGCTTGCTGCCGACCATTTGATTCGGGATGCCGCCTAGTTCCGCTGCGCCATTGAGTCGGGCCGGGAGCCGGCCGAACAGGGCCGCCTGGTGACCTTTGGGATCGTGCCGAGCTCCCCGGAAACCGGCTACGGCTACATCGAAGCAAGTGAGCCGTTCACCGTTGAAGAGCTCAAGGATGTGCTGATCAAGCGGTTTGTGGAAAAGCTTGACCAGGCAACGGCGGAGCAATTCCTCTCCACTGCTTCACCTGGAACAGTTACATGTTCCAATTAAAGGCTCTAGCGGAATTGGAACGCCTGGCGCTAGAGGTGGTGAGCTGCTGCCGGGCTGCCCTGGAGCAGGCCACCGAGGATCTTGACTTTCTGCGCCTGGAACGCGACGGCGAAGAGCGACTGCTGGGTGAGAACCAGAGCACCTCTATCCCCTTGGGCTGCAAGCACAGGCTCAGCAATCCGGGAAAGATTCCTGTTGAGATGATTGAAGTGCAGAGCGGTGAATGCCTTGGAGAAGACGACATTGTTCGATTTGAACTCGCCATGTACGCAGTGATGTGACAATCACCGCAAGTTGACTTACCCATGAAGAAGGCTCTCATCACCGGCATCACCGGCCAAGACGGCAGCTACTTGGCCGAGCTCCTTTTAGAGAAGGGATATGAGGTACATGGCATCAAGCGCCGGGCCAGCAGCTTCAACACCAACCGGATTGACCACCTCTACCAGGATCCCCATGAGACCGATCCACGGCTGGTTCTTCACTACGGAGATCTGACCGACAGCACCAATCTGATTCGGATCGTTCAGCAGGTGCAGCCGGATGAGATTTACAACCTCGGGGCCCAGAGCCATGTGGCAGTCAGCTTTGAGGCACCGGAGTACACCGCCAACAGCGATGCCCTCGGCACCCTCAGGATCCTGGAGGCTGTTCGGATCCAAGGGTTAACGGAAACAACCAGGATCTATCAGGCCAGCACCAGTGAGCTGTATGGCCTTGTGCAGGAAGTGCCTCAAAGAGAAAGCACGCCTTTTTATCCGAGAAGCCCCTATGGCGTGGCCAAGCTGTATGGCTACTGGATTACGGTGAACTACCGCGAGGCCTACGGCATGTATGCCTGCAACGGCATCTTGTTCAACCATGAGAGCCCCAGGCGCGGCGAAACCTTCGTGACCCGCAAGATCACACGGGGCTTGGCGCGGATCAATGAAGGGCTGGAAGACTGCCTCTACATGGGCAATCTTGATTCCCTGCGGGACTGGGGCCATGCAAGGGACTATGTGGAGATGCAATGGAGGATGCTGCAGCAGGAGGGGCCGCCAGAAGACTTTGTGATTGCCACCGGCCGGCAGGAGAGCGTGCGGCGCTTCATTGAGCTCACCGCAGAGGCGCTCGGATGGGGACCGCTGGAGTGGGACGGCCAGGGATTGGATGAAGTGGGTCGCCGCAGCACCGGCGAAGTGGTGGTTCGGATTGATCCTCGTTACTTCCGCCCTGCGGAGGTGGAGACGTTATTGGGTGATCCCAGCAAGGCCCATAAAAAACTGGGATGGACACCCACCACCACCTTGGAGGAGCTCGTTGCCGAGATGGTTGAGGCTGATCGAGAGGAAGCACGCAAAGAAGCCATCCTGCGGCTGAAGGGATTTAATGTTGTGGGATCGATGGAGAACCCACCAACGAATCCAGCAGCCATTCAGGCCAAGCGGAGCCAAGGTTGATGGAGAAGCTGATCAATCAAAACGATCGCTTTTTTGTGGCTGGCCATCGGGGGATGGCGGGTAGTGCGATCTGCCGGGTCTTGCAACGCAGTGGTTACGAGAACCTGCTTACGGCGAGCAGGGATGAATTGGATTTGCTGGATCTCCAGGCTGTGCAGCGATGGTTTGCTGAAAACAAGCCAACCGTTGTTGTGCTGGCTGCTGCAAAGGTGGGTGGTATTCATGCGAATGACACGTATCCGGCTGATTTCTTGCTGGAGAATCTGAAGATTCAAACGAACGTGATTGAAACAGCGTGGCGCAGCAGCGTGAAGCGTCTGTTGTTTTTGGGGAGCAGTTGCATTTATCCGAAGTTTGCGGAACAACCGATTAAAGAAGAATCGCTGTTGACTGGGGCATTGGAGCCAACCAATGAGTGGTATGCGATTGCCAAGATTGCAGGAATTAAATTGTGTGAATCACTCAGGAAACAGTATGGCTTTGATGCGATCAGTTTGATGCCAACAAATTTATATGGGCCTGGAGATAACTATCACCCAGAGAACAGTCATGTGTTACCGGCATTGATTCGCCGGTTTCATGAGGCGAAGGAATCTGGCGCGGAGAGCGTGACCTGCTGGGGAACAGGATCGCCTATGCGTGAGTTTCTGCATGTGGATGATTTGGGCGATGCGTGTGTGTTTGCTTTGGAAAACTGGCAGCCAAGCTCAGGTGAATTGCAGTACCTCAATGTTGGAACAGGTATTGATTTATCTATCCGTGAGCTAGCTGAATCAATTGCAGAGGCGGTAGGCTTCGAGGGCAAGATTTTCTGGGATGCCTCTAAACCAGACGGTACCCCCAAAAAACAGCTTGATGTTACTAGCATCAATCAAGCCGGATGGGAATCAAGAATCTCTCTGGGAGACGGCATAATTCAGACTGTCGATGACTTTAGTTCGAGCAATAAGCCTCTTAGATTGTAATTAATCTATCTCCTTTGCCCTAAGCGCCCCCTCGATCAATGCCGAAAGACTACCCCCAGCCAACACTTTCAGTTGTAACCATAAATTATAATAATGCAAGAGGCCTTGAAAGAACTATTCAGTCTGTAATCACTCAGACTGAAAAACGCCATATTCAATATATTGTAATTGATGGAAATTCTGAAGATGGCTCGAAAGCCGTTATTGCCCAGCATAAACATGAAATCGATGAAATTTTAATCGAATCGGATAAAGGCGTATACGATGCAATGAATAAAGGCTTAATGCTATGCAATTCGAAGTGGACAATATTTATGAACTCTGGTGATATATTTGCCGAAAAAAATGTTGTTTCAGCAATCAAGAATATAAGCAAAATTAACCCCGATTGTATTGCTATTTATGGTGATACCTTGCTGCACAATTCACAACTGTGGCCCACCAAGCCTGTAGAAGAATTATGGAAGGGCATGATTTGCAGTCATCAGTCGATTGCGATCAATACGGAGCACTTAAAATCAATTGGCTTTGACACGAATCTCAAAATCGCTGCAGATTACAAGACGATATTATCTGCTTACTTAACAGGCTTGCCATTTGTAAAGTTAGAAAATAAACCCATTGCACAAATTGAACCTGTCGGCATATCTTCTGCATTCCAAGAAAGAACGCTTGAGCGGTGGTTAATTAATAAGCAGTTAGCAAAGTCGTCCAATTCAAGAGAGCCCATCAATCGATTTTACTCTCAGCTGCTTAGCAACGGAGAAGGAAATCAATTACAATCAAAGCCTAATTCTGACCTAAAATCAAGTTATGTTGAGAACAATATTATATTTCTTATTTCTATGCCGAGATCTGGTTCTACTCTATTGCAGAGAATAATTGAGTCTACTCAATACATCGAAAGTACAGGTGAGCCATGGGTCGCTTTGCCAATCCTCTCGTTTTATGATCAAGAATTAATTGAGAGCTTGTATGATCAAACTGTTCTCAATCATGCCCGCAAAGGACTAGTTAAGGAACTTAAAGTAAATGAAACGCTTTATCATGATGCGGAAATATCATACCTTCATTCAATATACGCAAGTATTTGTAAAAATATTACAGCCCCTTTTTACTTGGACAAGACTCCACGCTATTCACTTATTGCAGATCAGCTGTATCAGCGTTTGCCAAATGCAAAGTATATCATACTGAAGAGGAATCCACTGTCTGTTATTAATTCATACTGCAGTACATGGGCCAAAAATAACTTGAAATGGGTTGCTAATAATAAATATTTTATGAATGACTTTAAAAAGGGTTTTATTAATCTAATTAATTTTGAGCATAAACACCAGAAAAATCCGAATGTTTTGGTCATTGATTTTGAACAACTTACTAGTAAACCTGAAGAAGCTCAAAAGACATTAATCAGTTTTCTAGGTTTCCCAGTTCAAATCAATGATTTCAATCGCGATAAATATAAAATAAGGTCAATGGGTGACCCAAAAACCATCAACAATGCCAATACAATTCTGAGCAAAAAGCACGATCCCTGTGCTATCGCGCAAAATTTCACTAATCTTGAATATTATCGAAATATATTGTCCGTAATTCCTTCCAAGGTCTTTGAACATTATAAAATCAATGTCAATGATTTTTTAGCAACAATAGAAAATCCTACATCTCTTGGATCGATTAATAAAGATAGCAATGATCTAATTGATGGGATAAGTGTAATAATAACATCTTACAATAATTCTTCTACAATTCTTGAAGCTATATCATCAGTATTAAACCAGACAAGGCCTCCTGAAGAGGTCATTGTCATTGATGATTGTTCGACAGATGATTCTGTCCAAAAAATTAGAAGTTTGCAGGACGCAAATCAATTAAATATTAATGTTAGATTGATTCAGAATTCCAAAAATAAGGGTGTTTCTACTTCGAGAGATATAGCAATTAGAGAGGCTAAATACAAGTATATAACGACATTGGATGGTGACGATACTGTCACCCCATTGAAGTTGAAAGCTGAGTTTAATGCAATAAAAAGTAATAACGCAAAGATTGCATTTAGTGATATAAAACTGCTGACAGCTATGGGGGATAAAGTTTTGAATACACGTTTTTATCATAAAAAAGATCAGTCTCAGCTTCTTAAGGCTCTAACAACTCGTTCTCAACCAGTTCCTCGTGATATGTTAATCGAAAAACAGCTTTATATCTCAGTAGGTGGCTTTATGAAGGGTTTTAATCTCTTCGAGGATTGGATGTTGAAGCAAAAACTAACGTGCGCTAATGGAAGTTCAGGATGGGTTCATAGTGGTGTTGTTGGAACTTTGTATGATAGAAAAAATCCCGGATTGTCCAATAAAACTAGTATACAACTTCTTTATGCTCAATTAAAAGTATTGGCTATTAATTGTGATTTAATATCGAAAAATCGCTTAGACTGGCGACCTATATTAATTAAACTTATGCAACTAGACCCTGACTCTAGGCTCACTAAACTTAGGGAAGCAATATATTCATTGGATGATGATTCAGAATTTTCTGATTACATCGGTTTTAAAATGATAGAGTTTAGAAGAAACCTCGGGGAAATGCCCTCGAATAATGAGAAAGATTATAAGATTATTTTGGCCCTTGATTCGTTATGGGCTCAGTCTCATTAAAAGTACTATCTTGTAAAGCTTAATGTAGCTGTTGGAATGCAAGATTAATTGTTTTGTAGATATGCTTAAGACTACCAATAGATATAAAAATAAAACTGAAATCGATTAGTAAAATATTGCAAACAAAGGGGTACCATATTGAGTGGTTTAGTTTATTCGGTACCATAATTTTGTTTATATATATTCTTTGGGAAGAAGTACATTGATGGTGAATCAGAGGCAATTTAAGGCGTCGATGCCTTTTGCATTTGATTTACTAGTAAATGTCTGAAATATAAAAATTCTCGCTTTAACAACAAACTACGACTACTGTATTTTTGAAAATTTTTATCGATGGTAAAATATATTTTATACTTGTACTTGCGTCTTAATCAATGATAAATTAAACTGAAGCTAAGTATGATTTAAAGAAATTCACAAGTGACTTTGTTGGCCCTTGGAAATGTATATAAGGAACATTTATGATGGAATTCTTAGATCTTGACAACACTTGGTCCCATTCTCTCATCCCAGATTTGCCCCTAAAGTACTTTTCGCTAAAGAATTGTGATTCTTGATTTGATACCGTTTTTCTGACTTTATTCAGTCTAGCCATATGTGCGAGTAAGATTTCCTTTCTCAAGCCCAACTTTAAATGATTATTTTGAATTGTTTTCGTCAATATTGAATCCCAGAACTGTGAGCATTTATATTCATTCAAATACTTTGGATCTTTCCAGTCTCCTCCAGGATAATCTACAAGTAATTCGTCTATTTTGTTACCATCCATGCTATCTTTGATCCAAAGACCACTTACATAAATAAATTTTCGCAATGTATCAAGTGGAATACCAAAGTCCTCGAATATTGGGTTAGTGAAGTTTATGCTTTTCTTTTCCTTGATATGCCATGCCAATAGGTGCATGTCTGAACATCGAGGCTGATTTCTTGCGTAATCGAAGTATTCTTTCATCAAGGTTAGATTTGTGTATTTCTCAAAAGCTTCTCTATTCCAAGTTGCAAAATAACTCATCAGAGGGCGTCCTGTTAGAACTTCACCTGCCGAAACCTTTCCGAGTTGCTTGCTGTAGTCATAAAAGTGAGCAATATCAGAATCAGTAGTTATGAACGATTGTGTTTCCGCGATTGTTTCATTTGTTTTTATATAATCGCTTACAATTAAATGCCTTGCAATGCTAAATAAGTCAAACCATTTGGGATTTATCTGATCGTGATAAAAAATGCCATCTAGTTCGTTTAATCGCTTGTCGACTTGCTCACTGTCTAGAACTTGGATGCGGGCATTCTCAGGAATCTTGACGTTAGAGCGAAAATATGAATCCAGATCGTTTGATGTTGTAAGTAGTATGCATTCCGAATTTGGATTACTGATCGCGGTTTGTCTTAGACAAAAAGGTATGTATTCTTCACATTGTTTATACCACCTTAGGTGTACTGATATGATTGGCTGCATTTCAATTTTATAACTGTTCTTACTTTAACATGAGTTGCCTGGGGATCTTCCTGTATGGATTGTTTAGCCAACATCAAAATACTCCCTATCTGTGTATTGGTTATTTCCTAATTCTAAAACCCAGCCAGATAAAAAACTTATTCACTACTGGATTGTGGGGTTGAATAGTTATACTGTGTAGTTGCCTTACACCTTTAATTCAATTTGACAGCCTACCATAACCAGATTTCTTGCTATCGACCTGGAGGATCCCAGCACTTGCAGCCGTCGAACTGCCGACTACCTGGCCAGAGAAGGCGTTTCAATCAGGTTTGATCGGGGTACCTCATGCGCTCCATGGTTTTTTGGTTATCTATTTGCTGCTGCATCACTAACTAGGCCAGGTGAGCAATGACAGCGATATATCGTTTCTTTTTACCCTATGTACGCCTCAAGAGCAGGCCAGGACCTCTTTTATTTTTACTACATCCTATTTCACTGGATTTATCTATATCTGTTTTCTCATATGGCATAATGATAGAAGTATTCATGAGATACATGAGCAATCTCAACACTTTATTAGAGCTAAATATTTTTAATCAGGAGTGGAGGTCACCCTTTGATCGTCTAGGTGAATCAATAATTAAACATTGGAAGTTAAGGCCACGGGAAACCGTATTTGAGGATGCTCTAAGTTACTCGATTTATGATCAATCTTCTTTTTCTGTTTGCAATCCAGGAATCCTCTTTCCTTACAGACGCTCTATAGGATTAATAGGCGTAAAATCACAGCCAGGCAAGCAAGAAAGAGTTTTATACTCATTAAAAAACAACAAACTATGCCCCAAAGATACAGGCAATATAATTACTTGGGAAACCAATTTTGAAATCATTTCAGAAAAATTCGAAGTCAATCAGCTGACGCAGTTTTCAGACGAAATTATTTATGCAGGTGTTATCAATCTAAACTCTTATGGGCATTTTATTCTCGAATGTGTCCCAAGATTATGGGAAGCAGCAAAGTTAGCTGGAAATGATGAAAATAATGCTGACTTGATTTATCTCAATTTTTTTTCGCAATTCAATCAATCAAGCTCGCTTAGGTCGCTGTTGGATCCTAATTCAGTCTACAGACTATATATTGATGTGTTAGGAGTAAGCGAAAAACTGCGAAGCATTGGTGACGGCATTTGCTTTAGACATGGGTTAATAGTCAATCCAACTGCAAGCCTAAGTAGAGTCAACACAAAAATCTCTAGAAACTGTAAAAGTGCGTGGCAAGAAGTAAATCAAGCAGCCATGTGCCTTGGCTCTTCAATGCCTAAGGTCAAATCGTCCAAAATTTACCTAAGTCGCAAGTCAGTTACTCAAAGTTTCCTCGGTAGATCTATACTAAATGAGGCCGAAGTAGAAGAAGTATTTGTTTCGCACGGTTTTGAAATTATATCAATTGAATCTTTGAGGATTAATTACAATGAATATGATGCTGAGAGCATAAAGCACCAATATCTTGCCGAAGCTCAAGTTGTTGCTGGGCCTCTTGGTAGCAACCTTTTGAATTTTGTTTTCTGCCAAACAGGAACAAATGTATTGGGTATTGCCAATATGTATTTAATATCGGAAGTATTTAATGCTTCTCTGTCGCACGTCGTTTATATGGCAGATTACTGCGGAATGCCTTTGTCATTATTTATTGATTACGACTCATTCTCTCAAGCTTGGGTTGTTGATATCTCTAAGCTTGATCATTATTTGAAGAGATGCCTTTAAATCTATGCAATTTTCCAACAGCCTAATACCCTTTTCGTCATATAGTTTGGTTGACAAATAGATCAATAAAGGCTTAAGTGGATTTGCTCTCTTTTAATCTGAAAAGTTCATAGAAGTATGCAGCACACATCGCATGGATCAGCAAAACCCAACTTTGATCTAGTTTCTTGTATTCTTTTGATTAAATGTGATTGAGTTCTGGGATGTATTTCATAACTTCATTTTTTCTGTATGGTATGCTGCCTGGAATTAAAAGGCCAGCTGCGTTTAATCTTTCCCATTCTCCTTGAGCAAACTCTAGCAAGGTCATTGATTTGTGTGAACCAAGATTTAGATATTTTGGCCTTCCTGGTAATATATTTTTCATGTCTAATAACTTAATTAGCTCTAAAGCAGTTTGTTCAACTGGCTGAAAATTCCGAACTTGAGCTCCTGCTGTCATACGAAAGTTGACACCACTTTGAGCGGCAGCTACTAGAGATGGCCAAAAGCGGGCTTCCTCTTCGCCCGGGCCATAGACATGGAATGGCCGGGCTATAACTAGCCTCAAATTTCGCTCAATTGAAAATGCTATAGCTGCCATCGTGGCAGACGCCTTAGAAGAACCATATGCAGTTGTCGGTTCTAGTGTTGAAGTGACTGGGATGCGATCATAATTTTCTCCGGAGAGACCGTATTCGAAACACGAGCCTACAACTACAAATTTTTTAATGCCTGCATCGGCTGCTTGATTCCAGAGATTAATTGAATCCATAACATTCACCCGAAAACATCCCTCCCAATCGTTAGCCCCCTTACATACTCCATAAGCGGCTAAATGAATAAATGCATCACATTTAGAAAGCTGTGATCTCCAATTATCTGTTAATAATCCTTCTATCCATTGTGGCTCTATTTGAAGTGGAATCCTTGCAATCGAACCAGGTCTACGTAGCGCAGTAACTTCGTGCCCACAATTTGTTGCTTGTCTAACCACATGGCTTCCAATGAAGCCAGTGCCACCAGTAATAAAAATTTTCATAGGGTAATTAAGATTTTCTGTTCTTGCAGAATGCTTTTATTACTTCAATTTCGACTTTAAGCATCTCGGTGGTAAGCCCAGGGTATGTACCTAAAAACAGAGTATTGTTCATAATTTTGTCTGAATCAGATAAATCACTAACTTGCCTCATCGATTGTGGCCTATCATGGAGTAACTGAACAAATGCTGGCTGGCGCACTAAGTTGCCTCCGAAAAGCATACGGTTGCCGATCATATGAGCATCAAGTTCTTTGGCTAATTCAGTGCGAGTGAAAGTGGCATTTTCTTTAACAGCAATCTTGAATCCAAACCATGAGCATTCGCTGCGGCAGCTCGTTTGATCCCAGTTTAAGCCGTTATTCTCATCCCATTGAGTGGCATGGGTTGGAAGTGCAAACTCAAGAACATCATCTAGAGGTGCTAAACCGCGTCGCAATATTTCCCAATTATGCTTGCGTGCTTCGATGTAATCAGGTAGTCGACGAATCTGTACTCGACCAATTGAAGCTTGCGGATCCAATGGTTTCAGATTGAATCCCAGATGGCTGTAAGTATATTTGTGGTCGTAACCCTTTGGGAGCTCACCCAACTGCCATTCAAAACGCTTGTTGCATGTGTTATCGATGCCTGATGGACACCAGCAATCTCGACCCCAATCTCGGAAACTTTCGGCAACTACTTTTAACTTTTGATCACTAACAATGTTAACTGCTCCACCTTCTCCCATAGTGAGATGATGGGGCGGATAAAAACTCTGTGTGCTTATGTCACCCCATGTTCCCGTCCATCTAATCACCCGATCTGGACCTTCATAAAGGCCGGGGCTGTTTTCTGTAAACCCTAGGCTTTCAGCAAGGACACGAGGCATCGAATAACTACATCCCAAAGCGTCGCAATTATCCTCGACTAACCACAGTTTGTATTTCCTGCAAAAAGCAAGTGTCTTTGCCAAATCGAAAGGATTCCCCAAGGCATGGGCCATCATTACTGCTTTTGTTTTCCCTGGGCTGTATGCCTGTTCCATCTGTTCACAACGGGCATTCCCTGTTATTGGGTTTGCATCGATAAATACTGGCACCGCTCCCACTTGTACGATCGGTGCCACAGTTGTGGGGAAACCAGCTGCGACAGTGATCACTTCATCACCAGGTTTAATCCTTCTCTCGTCTGGCAATTTGTGGGATGTGAGCGCTGAAATTGCCACAAGATTGGCGCTTGAACCAGAGTTGACCAGAAGGCTGTGGCGCACACCGAGGAAAGCCGCCAGCTCTTTCTCCATGAGAGCACCTTCGGTACCAAGGGTGAGCCAAAAATCTAAAGTGCTGCCAACTGCTGCCTCGACCTCATCTTCTGTAAAAACTCGTCCGGCATAAGGAATTGGTTGGCCTTCTTCGTATGGCTTACGTAAGGGATCATCGCCGGGCCTGAATGCCCGGTGTGCTTCTTGGGCGTAAGTACGCGTCAAACGCAGAATTTCTTGTTTGAGGGATGTGAGATCTGACATTGGGTTTGTGTTAAATGTTGCTTTGATTTGGTTGACTGTAAAGCCCCAAGTCCTTAAGACAAAAATTAAGAGATTGAGAGTGATCTTCGTGCACAGCTCGATACCAACCTATGGTGCGGGCGATTGTCGTTGAGAAATCCCAGCGTGGTTGCCAGCCTAGTTGATGATGAGCTTTGTCAATCTGCAAATGCAATCGCCCGGCTTCATGTGGAGTCACCGATTTGGACAAATCCTTCCATGAACCGGGCCAGTTAATGAGCACTTCTTCGATTAAATCGCAAACAGCTCGGTTGGATTCAAGATGTGGACCAAAGTTAAAAGCACTGGAATAGGGATTTAATTCACCTACTTGATATGATTCTGTGAGTTTTTGAGCAAGAACTAAATACCCACTCAGTGGTTCAAGAACGTGTTGCCATGGACGCGTCGCCAAAGGTCGTCTAACAGGAATCTCAAGTCCATTCATCAGAGCTCGAACAGCATCGGGGATAATGCGATCCTCTGCCCAATCGCCTCCTCCGATTACATTTCCAGCTCTTGCAGTTGCGATTGACAAATGGGGGGTTTGGTGGGAGTTGTTACCAACGAAGCTAGCTCGCCAACTAGCTATAGCGATTTCAGCAGCAGCTTTGCTGGCGCTATAGGGATCGTGCCCGCCAAGCTCATCATTCTCGCGGTAGCCGTAGTCCCACTCCCGGTTGGCATATACCTTGTCTGTAGTGATCATGACTACAGCGCAGTGATGGTTGAGCGAATGCAGAGCATCCAGCACATATAAACTGCCTTGAACATTGGTACTCCAGGTGCCAAGCGGATCGCTATAGCTCCTGCGTACAAGAGGTTGGGCTGCAAGATGCAGCACTACCTCGGGATCACTAAATTGCACAATAGCCTTAAGATTTGACAAATTCCTGATATCTCCAATGTGATGATTAACACGTTCAGAAAGCTTCAGCTTATGGAATAGGCAGTAGTCTCGTTCCGGTTCAAGGCTTACTCCTGTGACGATTGCACCAAGCTCACACAACCACAGCGTCAGCCAGCTCCCTTTGAATCCGGTGTGACCTGTCACAAGAACCCTGCGATTCTTCCAGAAATTTGGTCTAATCATCGCCAGATTTTCCAAGGAGCATTACCTTCTCCCCAAAGTTTCTCAAGGAAATTTCGGTCACGCAAAGTGTCCATGGGTTGCCAAAAACCATTGTGGTGATAGGCACTGAGTTGTCCGTCTAGGGCCAAACCTTTCAGTGGCTCTTGCTCCCAGATTGTGGTGTCGTTTTCGATCCTTTCAATCACTTTAGGTTCGAGCACAAAAAAGCCGCCATTTATCCATCCACCGTCTCCCTCAGGCTTTTCTTGAAAGCCACAAACAGTACCGTCTGCTTTTAGCTGTAGCGCTCCATATCGCCCTGGAGGTTGAACTGCCGTTAAAGTAGCCTCACGCCCGTGATGTTGATGAAACTCTATTAGATGTTTTATATCTACGTTGGCTACACCATCGCCGTAGGTGAAACAAAATGTTTCATCGCCAATAAATTCACGCACCCTCTTTAGGCGACCACCAGTCATTGCAGTCTCACCTGTGTCTACAACGGTTACTTGCCATGGTTCAACATTTTTATTGTGTATTTCCATGGTATTTGAATTCATGTGGAATGTGACATCGGCCATGTGGAGGAAGTAGTTGGCAAAGTATTCTTTGATGATATAGCCTTTGTACCCACAGCAAATAATAAATTCATTGATGCCGTAGTAGCTATAGGATTTCATGATATGCCATAGTATTGGTTTGCCTCCAATTTCGACCATTGGCTTAGGTCTCAAGTGAGTTTCTTCGCTGATGCGTGTACCAAGTCCGCCCGCCAAGATTACCGCCTTCATTGCTTGAAACTAATTTTTTCTATTATAACACGGAATGAAAAGGTGGTCCTTAGCTTGCACTATATTGTACCGGTTTGCGAAATCGTTTAATGACACTAGCTGATGCTTAGCCTGTAATGAACGTGCTTTTTTATTTTTGAGCATATTGCTTTTATTTTGTTCCAAAGCAAATCATGAAATAAGTGTGTTTGCCAAATTTTTGTTTTGTGCGGATTAATTGCCTTAAACTTTTGGTTTTGATAATTCATAGAGCTTGATCAATATGTATGTCTAGCTTGCTTGCCATGCAATTTATGATTGATCCAATGCCTTGTTTTACGTTTTTTGTTTTAAGTTTTAGCTGCTTGTTCTCGATTTTGGCTTTTCAGGTGCAAGTTTCTTGATTTAATCAGGCGGTAAATGTCAATCTACTTCTGTCTCACTTGATGGTTTGCTTGTAGACCCGGAGACTTTCTCTGCAATACTTCTTGTTTCGCTCTGGGGACACTGATCAGTGGAATTTTTATTATGACAGCCATTATTAGGTAAGTGTTCTTTGCCGCGAAGAGGCAGCTCTCTATCTCTATCCCTGTTGGCTGATGTTCTATTAGAGCTCGATGAATTTCACATCGATAGAAACTTGATGCAACTCAAGTCTGTCGCTTCCAGCTAGCATAAAAACTCCGTTTCTACTGTTATATCTGGCAGCTGTCTGTGATCGTTGGCCGCTCCATGGGTGTGTTGTTCTGCCTTTTGTTGGTGAGTGGATGGCAGCTTTTGATTTCAATTATTGTTTGCGTGCTTTCGATGCCCTTGGTGCCGGTATTGGCGACATCTCTCGCCTTCAGGGCTTTACGCGCCTGTGTGACGAAACCATCACAAGCCTTTAGATGCGAATTATTGCCTTGAAAGCAACCTATTTGGTGCTCGCCATTTCAGTGCGGCTGATCTAATTTGTCTGCACAATTATTCATTGTTACTGTAGCTTGGTTTGCCCGAAATGTTTCACGCGATCGATCTCGGCGTTCATCTTAAGGTTATGATTGATTAGTTTGTTGCTTCTTAGTTTCTGAGTGATTGACCAATTCTTATCGTATTTTCTTTCCAGGCAACTAACATTTAATAGCACTTTCGTGTGCGATTGAGAATGTTGATGCCCCTGCTTATATAATAGAAAAACCCTTTAATTCTCTTTTTATGTTGTCAATGCCTGTTATCCATTGGTCTGAACAGCATGGAACTTATAAATATTTTGAGCGTGATTCTATATTAAATTTTTATGGTTTCGATGAATCTACATAGCCATAATAGCATCTTTTGAGCCCGAAAAGAGGCATGCCGATGCCTTCTTGCCCTCAGTTTAAATATTTATTTTCTTTTCTCTGAAGTTCACAGTGTTCACAATGAAAGAGCTGGCTTATTCAGAAACTTAATGCATTGTTCATTGCGACTTTAAGATTCTATTTTGAAACCACAATGTGTTGTTGATGGTTGGCGTTCAAAAGAATTTTATTAACATAGGGTCAATTGACAAAGTCGAGTCGTACTCATGCCCATTGTGCGGCAGTGGTTTTGAACGTTTTTTGGGTGTAAATTGTTTAGAAAAAGGTATGTCTGCACCTTAAAGCTGCCCAGAGTTTTTCGCATGTGTCGACACGAGCATCCAGAACTGCTCTCATTTAAAGACTTCTTTCTTTCTTCGGTGGGCAACTCTCGGGTGATAATCGTAGGATTAAGTTCGTTGAGTTGATTTCATGGGAGGAGCTGGAGGCCGACTACGCAGCGCAATTTTGTAAGGGCTTTGGAGCGCCGGCAAAATCTTTTCGTATGGGACTGGGTGCATTGATCATCAAGACCCGTCTTGGCCTCTCAGATGAATAACATGTCGAGAAGATCAAGGAGAATCCTTATCTGCAATTCTGATTTGCTATCAGACTTCAGCGCCGTTCGATCCATCGCTGATGGTGGTTTTGTGCAAACACCTACTGGAAGCTGTTGTGAACGACTGCAATGACCGAATCATAAAGTATGGCCTGAATTTGATCCGAGCTGGTGAAACAGAAGAGCATGATCAAGACGACAGCCAATGAGGAGGAAGTAGCGTTTGCGATACTGAATAGAACATCAGTTCAACGAAGACAATAGATAACCAGGGCTCATTGCTCATCGATGCCACCTGCGCCCCCGTGGATTTTCGTTATCCCAACGACCTTTCGTTGCTGAACGAGGCTCGAGAAGTGACTGAGATTCTGATCGATTCGATGTATAAAATTGTTCGAGAATCCTCTGATCACAAGCCGCGCACACATTGCAAACAAGCTAGACAGCAGTTTCTTGATGTTGCCAAACAGAAACGCCCAGGTATCAACAAAATTCGCAAGGCGTTCAAGCAACAGCTTGCTTATCTCCAGCACAATCTAATATGTATTGACCCTAACCTCTTGTGGTGGCTGCATTCTGGCCGCTGGGAGGGGAGATCGATTTTTCAAAAGCTCTTGGTTGTTAGCGAATTTATTCGTCAGCAGACCATTCTTTGTCACTCAGAGAGGAGACGTATTCCGATCGCATCGTTAGCCTCAGCCAGGTTCATGTGAGGCCGATTGTGCGTGGAGCAAGATCCAACGTTGAATTTGGAGCAAAAATATCCATATCTGTCACTGGGGATGGATGGCCCTGTCTTGATCGATTGAGTTTTGACTCCTACAACAAAGGAGAGGATCTAAGGCCTCAGGTACTCGCCTATCGACGACGCTATGGATGTTACCCCGAAGTGATCTGTGCCGACCAGATCTATCGCACAAGATCAAATCGTGCATTCTGTCAGCGTCATTCTGGACCACGTCTTGGATGGCCTAAAAGTGATCGAGAGCTGATATTAGCAGAAAAGAAACAGTTTATTGATGTCCAATGGCAACGGAATGCCGTTGAAGGAAAGATTGGCGTTTGCAAACGTCGTTATGGATTAGGGTTGATTAGCGAGAAACTCATCGCAACTCAGGGTTCATCTATCGCCATGAATATCTTGGTGATGAATCTGCAAAAGCTGTTGCTGCTTCTTTTTGTGTTTTTATCAGTGTGTTAGCAGATTTTGATTGATGCAGTAATTACACAACACGCCAATAGGGTGTTGTTCCTTTTCAACTGAATGGAATTTGTTTATCATGTGAAGGCTCCCTTGTTGACGCAATTCATTCACTTCTCCTTAGAACTTGCTTTCTCGGGAGGTC
>QCTG01000025.1 GCA_003211235.1 Synechococcus sp. AG-673-B04 | reverse complement strand
CGTGGTCCCGTTGCCAGCTTGAAGTCATGAATATACGAACCCTTCTGCGCCGTTGGGCTGGGTCTTTACTTGGGCTTGTGGATGAGTATTGGGCGATGCGGCGTCCCTGGCACTACGGAAATCGCGATCCGCAGTGTGAGTTGCACTGCGATGGTCAGCAGTGCCGCCCAGGCCCTTGATCAAGGCCTAATGGGAGAGATCACCCCCTGAAGAACAGCGGTAAAAACTTGAAGTTGATTTGAAGTTCTGCCGCATTCATAACCAGCTCAGAAAGGGCCCGTTCTCAGCATGGATGCAGGATTGATTCGTGAAACCGGTGCCCATCAAGGCATCGAACAATCATCAAGCTGCAGATCCTTTGGATTGGATTTTTTCCCGCCAATTCGGGCCCAGTTCAGAAACCAGATCTTGTTCAAGGGAACGGAGGTAGCGCTTGCGTTGCCCAGATTCACCACCCAACCAGGTTGGAATTTCGAAAATTCTTGACTCTTCCATGCTCGAAGGATCCCACAGAGACGCTGATCAGGAAAGAAAAAGTCTCTATTCGTGTGATCCCGATGACACAAGCATGCTGATGACTTGTTCTGTCAACAAGCACATCAACTCCATCTTCTTCGGTCGAATGCTCTTCAGCAATGCGCCTTAACACCGATTGCCACGGGCCTGGCCGGTGACGAGAGTATCTGTATCGAGATCGGAGGAGCCCATGACGGCAGACACTCCACCTGAGTCCAAAGCAGAAGCAAGCTGACTTCAGGCACTTGCTCCAACAGCCTCAAGCAGACGAGTTTTGGTCCTTTGGTAGGCACGCACAGGTCCGCCACGCCAATCGACCCTCCATTTGCACCGACAAAACGTGCTTCAGGAGAACAGGCCCGTCTGTTCGAGCCATTGGCTTCAGGTGTACCTCCAGTTGGATGCTTCGCAGCTTTCTTTCAGTTCACTGACGTTCGATTAGGCACAACGCTTCACGGCCTCAGCATCACTGAATCAATGGTTTGCGACATGCACAAACGAACGAGGTAGGCCGTTTCTTCCATCGGGAAAAAACGGTCTCCACACGTCTGTCCTAAACGGATAGGTTTCATGCCTCCTGATCCCTTCATCAGAAGGGATCAGGAGGCTGATTCATTGTGTGGATGAAACAGGACGACCACATCAATACCTTCTAACACCACTATCGAAAAGAAAAAGCGGCCAAATTGATTCGGCCACTTATGAACGACACAGATCAACCAAGGGCAAGCCGATAATCAATTCGAGACAAATGGCTTGGAAGAGTGATGAACAATAATGCGAAGATTGCCATTATCATCCCGCAAATATCCAAATGTTTTATCAACTGTACTCTTGGATCCATCAGCCGCTTCAAAATATACCCAGCCCATAGCGTTGGCAGTGTTTCCAAAACTTTGAATCACAAAGATCTCTGGCTTGCACTTCACCCAGGGGCTCCGGCCTGAACCAGGGGCTCCAATCGCGAAGCCTGAGTCCTTGAATGCTGGGTCCCCACCCACAAAATACGAAAGGGCACCGGCACTGGTTTCACGGAATGTGGTGGAACCCTTCGTCCAGGTGGGCTTGAAGGCGACAGGCCCAAATTGATATCCATAAGCAGCATCAATCACACCAGAGGCCAATGGCTTGGACATAGCAAGACCGCCCTCTGTGTGTGCCTTGCTGATTGATACCAGGGCTCCACACCATGCATCCTGAGCGGCCTTCACCTCAGAAGCTTCGATCGTGTCAGACATCAAAGCTGGCTTGGCATCAACAGCATTGCCTCCGAAAAGGAATACTGGAGCCGCAATCGCCAGCAGAACAACACATTTAAGCATTATTGAAAAAAGTTTAGACAATCACTTTTTAATCACAAAAATAAAAAATGGCAAGCATTTCTTCGCACCAAGGCAGCGACAATCCAATCAAAGAGTTAAATTGTGTTTAACCGAACAGCACTACGTGCTGAGCTGAGCTCAGCCGACAAATTATAAAGTTTTTGCTCAAGAACCGGCACTTACAGAGCATAAAAATCAGCGATGAATCTGAAATAAATAAATGCAAGCATTTTGGGCCATGAAACCGAAAGCCAATTGACCAGATTTATTTAATTTGAAACCCTGAATTCCCTATCAACGTTGATCTCCAGGGTGCCTCGCAAACATCAATCCATCTTGTTCCGTCGTTCTGCAGATTCGATGCTGATCGAGGATTGAATGGTCCCGAGAACGCTTCGCTCTCTGTGCTGACGCAAGAGTGCATCCGCCTCAGCGACATGGCGCAGATATTGCTCTTGATCCGGAGCGCTGTAGGCCTGCGTCATTCGTTCGAAATATGCCCGCTCCATTGACATTTCATCCTTGCCATCGTCCGGCGAAAGTTAAGAGCTGAACGCAGCACCCATCGTGATGGATGCAACAGAACGGCAAGCTTCGATCAACCTGCGTAGCGTTGGAATGACACGTGTGAGGCCTTTGAATCGGATCGTTGCATCGCTGCTCTCGGCTGCCGCTCTGTTGGCAGGCCCAGGCTTAGAAGCCGCAGAACGGGCCTTTTTCCGATCACCACCCACCGCGGTTTCCCTGCACAACCCCGCCTCCACCGAAAACCAACGCAACCGCACCACCATCAGCGTTGTTGTTCCCGACAACGCCGGTACGGCTTTGCAGGAGGTGATTCTGTATCAGATCGGCACCACGGAGCCCTGGGACTGGGGCAGAAAGCAACCGGAGCTGTATCTGGGCAACTACGGCATGAGCAAAAAAGGTGAAACGGGATTGGCTGCCGCCAGCGTTTCTGACAAGGGCGATGAGTTGACCATCCGGCTGGAACCGCCGATCGAGCCAGGCCAGCAGGTGAATCTGATTTTTCGGGGGACCAATCCCGATGCCGATATCTATATGTGGTCAACGAGTTTCGTTCCAGCCGGAGACAACCCTCGGGTCAGCGACGGACCAACCCTGCGGCAACACGTTTATCGCATCGAAAGCTTCAACTGAACGGCGATGGCCATTTCAACCTTTCCTTCCTTCGCTGCCCAGGCGGATTATTCGCTGCTGAAAGCCCTGCGCGCTGATCCGGATGCCACGGACGACGGCATGGATCACCGTCCTCGACCGGTGGTTTCGGGTCATTACGTGCCGGTACGGCCGACACCGATCCCGCAATCGCAGTACGTGACCCACAGCCAGACCCTCTTCGCAGAACTGGGGCTGAACGATGAACTCGCCCGCGATCCTTCCTTCCAGGGGCTATTTTCCGGCGACATCAGCGTGGCCACAGTCGCGATGCGTCCCTGGGGCTGGGCCACCGGCTACGCCCTCTCGATCTATGGGACGGAATACATCCAGCAGTGTCCCTTCGGCACTGGCAACGGCTACGGCGATGGCCGGGCAATGTCGGTGTTTGAGGGGGTCTTCCTGGGTCGGCGCTGGGAGATGCAGCTCAAAGGTGGTGGCCCCACCCCCTATTGCCGCGGTGCCGATGGGCGTGCCGTGCTGCGTTCCAGTGTGCGGGAATTTCTGGCCCAGGAGTTCATGCAGGCCCTTGGGGTTCCCAGCTCTCGTTCGCTGACGCTGTATGTGTCGCATCAGGAAAAGGTGCGCCGTCCCTGGTACTCGGAGAACTCGCGCAGCTTTGAGCCGGATGTGATGGCGGATAACGCGGCGGCGATCAGCACCCGGGTGGCCCCTTCATTCCTGAGGGTGGGGCAGATCGAACTGTTCGCCCGGCGCGTGCGCGCCAAAGCCCATCCACAGGCGATGGAGGAATTGACTCTGATCGTTGAGCACCTGATCGATCGCAACTACCGCGATGAGATCGATCCTGCGCTGCCGTTTGCGGAGCAGATCGTGGAACTTGCACGGTTGTTCCGAGAACGACTCACCGCTCTAGTGGCCGGCTGGATGCGGGTGGGCTACTGCCAGGGCAACTTCAACAGCGATAACTGCGCCGCCGGCGGCTACACCCTGGATTACGGCCCCTTCGGCTTCTGCGAATTGTTCGACCCGCGGTTTCAACCGTGGATTGGTGGCGGCGAGCACTTCTGCTTCTTCAACCAACCCCAGGCGGCAGAAGCCAACTACCGGATGTTCTGGTGCGCCCTGCGTGAGCTGCTTAGCGATCACGAGGACGCCAGAACTGAACTCGATGCACTGCGAGAGGGCTTCCCTGCCGCGATGCAGGACCAGATGAATGCGATGTGGGCCGCCAAACTGGGCCTGAACCAGCACAACGACGAGCTGTTGCAGGAGCTGCTGCAGCTGCTGATGTCCTCCCGAGCGGACTACTGCAAGACCTTCCGGAGCCTCAGCTCGATTCCCGAGACCGTTGCAGAACTGCAGGACAGCTTTTATCTGCCCTGTCCAGACGAACTGAAGCCACGCTGGGACAGCTGGCTGCAGCGCTGGCGAGGCGTTCTGAGTGCGCAGGGTTCACTCGATGCAGCCGCGGCAGCCATGGCACAGGTGAATCCAGCCATCACCTGGAGGGAGTGGTTGGTTGCGCCGGCCTATCAGCAGGCCGAACAAGGGGACTACAGCCTGATCGCCGACCTGCAGAAGGTGTTCCTCTCTCCCTATGCCACTCCGGCCCATGATCAGGCAGAGCGAATGGCTCAACTGAAGCCCCGTGAATTCTTCAATGCCGGCGGCGTTTCGCATTACAGCTGTTCGTCCTGAGCAACAACAACCCAACCCGTCGCCGTTCTTACCGGCGGAGTGATGGGTCATGACAGATCAAGCTTCCATCAGGCTCGATTGATCTCTTTTGGAACCAGCATCGTTAGGTTGCCGTTCTTCTGAACTTGGACGTTGACACTCCCTTCGGTTCAACCACCAAGCAGCGTCATCACAGGCAACATTCATGGGGCATGGCAACTGCTGAGCTACCAGGTTGAGGTGAAAACCAATGGCGATTTTTTCACCCCCATGGGGGACAATCCCAGCGGTTATGTGATCTTCACGCCAGAAGGTCGCCTTTCCTTCACCCTTGCCGCGGAGGGGCGCCGACCGACTGAATCCATGGCCGATCGTGCCGCTCTGCAAAGCAGCCTGATCGCTTACACCGGCACCTACAGGCTCGAAAAGAATCGCTGGATCACGCAGGTGGATGTGGCCTGGAATCCAGAGTGGGTGGGCACCGAGCAGACCCGTTTCTTCAGCATCAGCGATAACCAGCTGCTCACTGTTCACACCCCCTGGCGCGTAATGCCCAACTGGCCCGAGCGTGGCCTGACACGCAGCATCGTGCGATTCAAACGCTGCACCTGATGCTTCAGCTGGGGCAGCTGAAGGGATCAAATACCCCCTGGGCAGGAAATAAAATCAGTGGCTTCCGTAACAAATCTCACTTAACTTTGATTGGGACCTACGGGTTCTCCATGCGTCGATGAGGCGGGCTGAGGGGTCCGCCTTTTTCGTGGAAAGGGACATCACGACTTGTGGCAGCTGGCGCGAAAACGATTGGCAGTCGAAGTGGAGGCGTGTTTCGTCTTGCGGCCGCTGACCCTTTTGCGCCACATCCGAAACGACGAGGCCCTCATCTGAGAGCGCATGAGTTGAATCACCTCTGGCTCCGACAAACCGAATTGGTATGCAATGGCCTCAAAGGGCGTTCGGTCCTCCCAGGCCATTTCAATCACCCTGTCGAGATCTTCGGACTCCAGAACGCGCAAGTGGGCCGGCTCGAAACCGATTTGTTCTAGCGAGAACGATGCGTTGCTAGACAGGAGATGGACTTACGCAGGGGAGGAATCCCTTGACGACCTACACAGTTCTCACAGGCTCAGCATTTGTTTTGATCCTGATGCTGAACGTGATCGCAGCCGATCACCTGGGTAGCCGCCTGCACAAACGTTTCGGCGACTGGAAAAACCGACGCAACGTTGTTGCCGGTCATCCGGAAATGAGGGGCATTTCGCTCGAGAACGATCCGCTGCTCACCTATCAGGCCAGCGCCGAGCTTCGAGATTTCATCTTTGATAACGACGAGCCGGGGGAGGACCGCCCCTTCCTCTCCTCTCCACTCAACGATCTCGACGACATCGATTACGCCTGATGCAAGCCTGACGAAGGGATCGATAGCGTTGCGATCGATCGGGCCCAGAGTTGATGACCAGCACGCCTCTGCCCAGCACTGGAGCAGTGACCGGCCTGAAAGAAACACTTGATTTCTTCGGTGATCCGAGCTTCACCCAGCAACGGTTTGAGCAGTACGGCGATGTGTTCGAGACCCGCTTGCTAGCCCAGCGGATTGTGTTCATCCGTGGTGAACACGCCATTGGTGATCTGCTGAGCCAAGGGGATGCCCTTGAGGGCTGGTGGCCGGAAAGCGTGCGGCAGTTGCTCGGCAACCGCTCCCTGGCCAATCGCAGCGGCCCTGCCCACAGAGCCCGGCGCCGCGTGGTGGGGCAGCTGTTCTCAAGTTCAGCGCTCGAGCGTTACACCCCGTCCATCAAAGCCCTGATCGAGGAGGTGACCAACGATCTGCTGGAGGCGGCAACAGCCACGCCCCTGGCTGTGCGGATGCGTCGGTTTGCATTCGCCGTGATTGCCAGCACGGTGCTGGGCCTGGATGAGGCGAACCGCGATGACCTGTTCGAGGATTTCGAAATCTGGACCAGGGCGCTGTTCTCAATCCCTGTGGCCCTGCCCGGCACTCCCTTCGCCAAAGCGATGGCAGCGCGGCAACGGCTGCTGAAGCGGTTGAAAACCGTTCTTGTGAAACGGGATCAGAGCAGGGGTGGCCTTGATTTGCTCAGCGACGGGCTGGATGAGGCGGGCATTCCGCTGGATGACGATGACCTGGCTGAGCAGTTGCTGCTTCTGCTGTTCGCTGGCTACGAAACCACGGCCTCCTCCCTGAGCTGTCTGTTCCGGGCGCTGCTGCTCAACCCGGAGGTGGCGAACTGGCTGCAGGCCGATCTTGCGGATGGCTTGCCGAGTCCATGTCTCGATGCAACGGTGCTGGAGGTGATGCGACTGACGCCGCCGGTGGGTGGATTCTTCCGCCGCAGCCTCCGGCCGGTGCAGCTGGCGGGGGTGGATGTGCCTGAGAACAGTGTGATTCAGGTGGTGCTGACCCCGTCACATCCGGCCGATGCCAATGATCTGGCGGCGTTCCGGCCCCAGCGACATCTGGACGGTTCCTTTGAGCAGACTCTGCTTCCCTTCGGTGGCGGACAGCGGGTGTGTCTGGGCAAGGCCCTGGCACAACTGGAGATCCGGCTGATGGCGATGGGCTTGCTGAGCAGGCTGAAGCTGGAGCTGCTGCCGGGTCAGGATCTGACGCTGCAACTGATCCCCAGCCCCACGCCGCGGAGTGGATTACTGGTGCAGGCTCAGGCGATCCACTGATCGGCATCCATGATGCGCTTGATCAGCAGCCCTAGACGTTTGAACTCAGCGAAGTTCAGATCTTTCACCGCCTGATCCAGTCCGCAGTCGAGCCAGACACCATCGCGCTTTTCGTCGATGGTGAAGTCCTGCTCCAGGGTCTCGCGGCGGATGCGGTAGGTGATGCCGTCCTCATGCAGAAAGTCGGCGGAGATCAGCTGCAGACCCATTCGGGGTTCCGTTCAGTCCAGAAATGGTGGCGCGAAGGTGTCGGCCACCGCAACGATCCAGCGGGCTGCTGCGGCCGTGACCTGCTCCTTGGTGACATTGAAATCCAGGTCATGGCCCTGTTCAAGCAGATCGGGAATGATCGTCTGCCAGGTCATGCCGGCGGCACTGGCATTGAGATCGCCGATCAGAACAAAGGCCTTGGCCGCCCCTGTCACGGCATCGGTGTAGTCGGTATTGTCAGACACTTTGCTGCGGTACCAGTCGCCCACCTGATCACGCTGGGCCTTGCTGAGGAAAGGCGGAGCTCCCACCAGATAGGCATCAAGCACCAGCATCGGGCTCGGCACAGAGCGTCCGGGGTGCTTGAGGGCAAACCAGGCCTGGCCGATCGATGCGGCATCGGGCCAGTGGCAGAGAATCGCGGCGTCCTGGCTGTCGAGGGATGTCTGGGCCGCCAGCTCATCAATCCGCTTCAGCAGAGCATCGCCCCCGATCGGTGGCTGATCACGGCTGCGTTCAGCGCGCGACTCATTGATCGCCTCGGCGACGGCTGCTTTGTTCTGTTCCAGTTGCTCGAGAGCCTGCTTGAGTTTGGCGTCGGCGTCTGGCTGAGGCACCACGGGCTTCACTGCAAAAAACAACCTATTCCGCCGGTCTGAAAAGAAACATGCCGGTTCGTTCCCATGTGGGAGTATTTGCGCGTTTCCTTCCTGTTCATGCAGAAACTGCGCCTCGGCCTATACGGAGCTCTCACCGTTGCCGGCATCGGCTGGCCCTGGCTGTGCATCTACAAATTCATCAAGGAAACAGAAGCACTTGGGCTCACCGATCCCATTGAGATCGTGAATCTGTTTTCCGCGGGTGTCTGGGCCAACGCATCAGCGGGCTTCATTGCCGCTGATCTCACACTGGTTCTCATCGCATCCTTCATCTTCTATGCCGCGGAAGGGATGAGGATCGGAATGAAGCGCTGGTACCTCTACATTCCAGCCACGTTTGCCCTTTCGTTTGCCTTCTCCTTCGGCTTGTTCATGTTCAACCGCGAGAAGCTGATCCAACAGGACACACCAACCGCAAAAGCCGCCTGAGATCAGGCTCCAATCATCGACGGGCTGACATCAGTTCAGCCCGTTCAACAATCCTCGGTGGGAAGGTGAAATTCCAGGAAAAGCGCTTCAGCGTCAGCCAATCGCCGATCAGATCGAAGCTGAAATACTTTGATCTTCCACCACGACCACACGTTGGACCCCAGCAGAGTGTCTAGGGAGAAGCGATCCATCCCGGCAAAATTACTGGGGAATTTTTAAGGCCAAAACCAGCTTTTCAGCTTGCAAACGCTTCTGGCGGAGATAACCAATACAACAGTCGTTATCAACAAAAACCTGGCAGAGAGCAACATTTGAGCGCCAAAAACGTTGCCATTGATCTCAACTTGCCGTTGAGAGATCTCCTAGAAGCACGAGGAAGACCAGGTTTTTTACCCCAAACAGCTTGACGTTCAGAGATCCTGAGCCTTGGAATTCATCTGTTGGCCATTGAAATCAACATTGCGATGCACCTGGCGCAACTGCTCGCGCAGGATGACCGGATCGTCGCAATGGGAACGGCGGTAAAGATCCTTGATTTTGCGAGATTCCTCGTCGAGAAGTTCGAGTTCGTAGGCATCCGGCACACCCACGGTGAAGTCCTCAATCTGACGATCCTCAAATTGGTTTTCGAGGGTCATCAGCTCTTTGAGGGAATCGCTCATGAACAGACAGCTGGACGCCATCAATTTGAGATTTTCCTTGATCTTGATATCGGCCTTTTCCCTCACATCCCGCGCTTTCTCAATCGTGGCAATCAGATCGCTACTGGCGGAATCCTCCATCGTGGAGGCATGAACCGGCAGCCCCAGGGCAAAACTCAGCACGAGCGACAAAACCATTGTCAGGGCCGACCGAAAAGCCTTCATCCACGGTTTCAAGCTGGCATCACGATAACGAGGGTTGATTGAAACGAAGATGAACGTTGCTGAATCCGCTTGTGAGGAACAGATCCATGTTCAATGACTGACTCCAGCCAACGTCAGCACGCTCCAGCGGAAGGGCAAAGCACCAAACCAGGCTCCTCAGGGAGTCAGAGAGGGGAAGGCTTCAGACTCCGATCAAGTGCAACATCATCTCCACGGCACCAAGGCCGAGAAGAAAGGTGGCGGCGAGGAATCCGATCTCTTGTTTGGAATTAGCCACTGAGGACAGGGTGGCTCCACCAGCAGGACTTCCAAGAAACTAAAGAGAATCAAAAGGAGAAACATTACGGCAGATCACGTTTCACATGTGGAAACGTAAATCCATTGCACGGCAGCGAATCTGGGGCGTTCATGCCAACTTTGCACAACTCAATTTCCCTGTTGAAAGAAATTCAACAGGGCCACTTCATACCTTGCGTTCCAGTACCGGGTACTGGAAATAAGCTCCGCCATGCCAACGCCAGGCCGGCACCTGATCACCCAGAGCGGCATTGCGAATGTCTTCCGCTTTCACCACCAGCACCGGCCGCTGGCGCTCGATCACCTGCAGATACTTTCGGGACGTTGTGCGCAGGGTGGGCACCACAACCATGTCCACAGACTGATCCTCCGGCACCTCACCTTTGAGGCTGAGCCGTGGACCGATCACGGCATTGAGGTGATTACCTTCTTCCTTCAGCAGGGAACAGCCGGCGTTGGAGTGGGTGAGGAAGTAACGCATGCCTGCCGCGAGCTGAAGGTTGCTTTTGCTCCAATGGGCCTGGAAGGCGCCTCTGGCCTGTCGGTAATCCGCTGCGCGATCAGGGGAAAGGTAGGCACGGACGCGATCGCGGAGCCGCGCCGCCAGTAGATCGGCGACGAGCACCACCGGCACCCCATAACGATGGGCCTGCTGGATTCGCTCGTTGGTCTCCAGATCCGCCAGATCGGAAACAAGCATCACCATGCACTCTTTTTTGCGCACGGCGTCCACGTTGATCTTGCCGAGGGAGAAGAGGCCGAAGTCCTCAGTGATCCGGCTGCGCGCGGCTTCAAAGTCGGCGCACTTGTCTCGGCTGGTGCGAGCGAACAGCACTCCCTGACCGGGCTCAAGATCGATGAGCTCCAACACCCAGGGGCCGTCGCTCTGTTCAACAACAGGTGGCTGTTCAACCTTGGCGATCGGTGCCGGTGGAGACGCCGCAGTGCTTTTGGGAGTGGATTGCACCGGTGCGGTGTGGGAGCGTTGATTGCGGATCACCTGCCGCAACACACACCAGAGACCAAAAGCCAGGGCCGCGCAGACCAGAGCGGCCACCACACCAGACACCATCCAGCATTCTTTAAGGGATGTGAAGCATAGGGTTCGGCGCTGCGAATCGACTGAGATCAGACCGCCTTAGAAGCGACCCTGCACCAGGCGAAAATCCCAGTCGGTAAAGGGTTTGCGCTGCTCAACCAGCTCCTGGTATTCCGGGCTGTTGTAGAGATCGATGCCGTTCTGAAGCGTTGAGCCTGGGCAGGCCACCACAACGGTGAGCGGGCCACCATCCCCCTCCATCATCAGCGTGTTGCGCTCGCGGGCGATGTATTCACAGCCCCACTGCTCGATCAGAGCATCCACCTTGCCCACATACCCCTGCATCGCCGGATCGGGCCGGGTGGTTCCCGTGACTACCGCCAGACCGTAGGTCTGAAGAGGCTTGGGAATCAGAACACCGATCACGACACCGAGTGAACCGGCGGCGACCCCCACCAGGGCCGTGATGTTGAGCTTCATGGTTCAGCAGATGAGCCTTGGCAATGTTCTAAGCACAGCCAGCATCTCTACCATCAGCCTGCAAATCGTGAACCGGTGCTTCGACGTGCGGCTGATTGGATCAAAGCCAGCATCAAAACATCAGACAACGGAGTTTGGATCAGCCTTCGCTGCGATCGAAGCCAACCGATGGCTGCCGCTTGGGCTGCTGGCCGCTGGAACACTGGGCGCTGTGGTCACCCCCCACACACCGCTGGCAGCCATTGCAGCGATGAGCGGTGTGATGCTGCGGCTACGCCGGGCCGTGGCGGTTGCACTGCTGATCTGGCTGATCGACCAGGCCACAGGCTTTGGGCTGAGGGGATATCCGCTGGAACAGCTGTCGCTCACCTGGGCGGTGGTGATGGGTGCGGGAACTGTGGCGGTGGCCTTGCTTGCCAGCCAGGGACCTGGCTTCCGGCGGCGCAGCTGGAGCGGACACGCTCTGTGGAGCCTGCTGGCGCTGACCGGCGGATTCCTGCTGTATCAGGGGACGATCGCTCTAGTTTATCCCGTCATTGTTGACGGCCACGCCATGGGAGCGGATGTGATCACAGAGCTGCTGCGCCAGCAGCTTGTCTGGGGAGGCGCCTTGGCACTGGGTCACGGGCTCTGGCTGCGACTCAACATCATCCAGACCGCATCGATCCGCCCAGCAAAAAGCCCCGGCGAACCGGGGCTCTAGCTCAACCTTGGACGGGTCTCCTTTTTTATAGACCGGTGACCTGGCGTATTGCGAACGCTGCGAACAAAAGCTACGTCGAAACGAAATTGATGAGGGTTCTCCCCTCACTCGACTTCCCGATCGAGTGAGGGGGGTGCATGAACCCGTCGATCCCGTCCAAGGACGACATCCGAATCATGCACCAACAGCGGTCTTATTGAGAGTGATAAACAACAGCAATTGGCGTGCGATCCATTACTAGGTGTAAATGCTCCCCATGTAGTGGGCACGACGTTCCAACACTCGATCAATTGGCCTGAGAAGGCAATGAGCAGGACGGCTGATTGCCGATGGCCCGGCAACTGACGAGAGTGTGCTCATCGAATCGGAGGCGCCATGACGGACGACACTCCACCCGAGCAGAATCCTGAAGCAGCCTGACTTCTTGGCCCCTGCTCCAACAGTTTCCACCCAACTGTGGGCAGCTCGTCTGTGACGACACTGATGGACGTCTGATCAGTCGATTCTCCTCAGCACCGCTGCAAGGTGCCCCGCAGGAGACAAGCCCGACACCTGGACCGATGGCCCCAGGGTGCCAATTGTCAGACGCTTCTCCCCTCACGATCAGAACCACTGAACGGACGGGTCAAGCATGCACAAACGAGCGAGCTAGGCCGTCTTTCCACCTGGAATGAACGACCCAGCAAATCTGAACAATCACGTTCAGGACAAGTCCCCCCAGAGCCCCATCATCACGAGGGCTCTGGGGGTTTGTTCATGGAAAGAATCAAACAATTGAGTGTCAGACACTCGCTGGCATGGGGGAGTCAACCCCTTTGAACAATCGCTCAATTGGGGGATGGGATCCCGAGATAAAAGGGCGACAGTGTGTTCACGGGGCAAAGGCCTTACAACACACACACAGGGAAGGGACATGACAACTCTGGAGTTCACATTCACCACGTCTTTCGCATCACCCCTTGAATCTGAATGTCCTAGATCAGATGGTTGTTGCAAGCAGCAGTTCCATGAAAACCAGTGCAAAGCGCCATAGCTGCTGTCGGCAGCTTGGTTCACTGAGCTGATGATTAGTCGGGAAGCCTGATGCCCGCGAGACGAGGGCTGAGAGCAATACAAAACCCGCAAGGGAAAAGCAGGGGGCGTTGATTGTCGCTATCTATCTCACTACAGAAACAAGAGAAAAGAGGCTGGTCGTCGATTCTGGTGATCTTGATGACAGAACACTTCAGGGAAGCCAAGGACAATCAGCCAAAGCACCTGGGCAAACCGCCAGCGCACAAACATCACATCAAACAAAGGAGCACAGCATGAGTCGACGCGGAATCCATCCACTGCTGATGGGCCTTAAGCGAACGCAACAAGCAACAACATCAGGGCAAGCATTTCAACTGACGGGCCTGGAATCAGGGCAAAGGAAGCGCTATCTGCGATCAGAAGCTGAAGATGCTGCCAAAACCGCTGCTGCGGGCATTCAATTCAACAGCTGAACTGATTAAGAGCAACCACAATCCAGAGTTGAAATACCACCTTTTTGGTACTTGGTGATTTTCCAGTTAAGAACACTCGCGGGGATCTGAAACGGGGATTGAACATTACTTCTGTTGCACTTATGGCAAATGCAATCAATTAACAGATGCTCCATCTGCCTGCCATCGCCGTATACCTGGAAATTAACCGCCTCTAAATCACCAACCCTTTCCCCCTTTTTGATCTTGCAGAAGTTGAGCAGATACTCAAGCCCCTTGTCTGTCATCGATCTATTCTCAATACTTTCAGCTTAGATCCGGGTCACGGCAACGCGTCTGCAATAAAAAGCACATTCCTGGCTGTAAAAGCATGAATAGGCCCCATGAAAAAATTAGGGGGAGCAGGCACGATCCAATCCAGCAATCAACATGCATGCGGGAGAAGACCAACAGCCAACAAGAGATAAGGGTTAGTTGAGCAGAAGATCACAGGCCTGGTTCAGCTCCTCAAGCCATTTCTGCTCATTTTCAGCAGTACATACATGATTGACGCCAATTGCCCTGATGCTTCCCTTCCAGCATTGATAGTTTTTATTCAAAACAACTGAGTACGGAGCACTGCGCCGATCGCTATCTTGCTCTCGCCAAACCTCACATCGCAGGGCTTGTTAGTCTGAATCAGACAAGTTATTGCAACCACCGAGAAGATTCAAGACATCAATATAAATCCGATGAATCGAATCACACCGGAGAAATATCGACAGCCGCTGCAAACCACTTCTTTTGATGGTTTCTCTAACAGCCTAATAGAATATTCGATGAAGACAACCTGATCACAAAGGGGCGGGGTCGCCAGGGACACCAACCCTGATGCCACTGCTCTGATCAGAAAAGCAACGTGATCCCGTTCAGAACGAAAGACCCAAAACCCCGAAGACCACCTGATTGATCAGCGAATGACCGGTGAGCGCTTCAGTGGCAACACCTACCGCAAAGCCAACCATGGCCAGTCGGCCATTCAGCCGTTCCGCACGCCTGAAATAAAACCCTTCGGCCTGCTCCACTGCAGAGGCGAAACGCTCTTGCCGTTGACCGGTACGAGGCATGATTTCTTATTCCAAGTTCAGCGACTGTAGAAGAATTCTTCAGCTCCGCAGCTGGAACTGACCCCCATGAGTGGATCGCATGGGGATCAGCAGGACTTTCCAGCTTCTGATATGCACTGAAGCCATCAGAGGAGAGGTCTCCGTCACAGATCCCTCGATCCCAACATGGCCCTCACCATGGGGCAATGCCAGTGCAAATGTTTCAAGAAAGGCCAACAAACATCCCGGCATCAACTGCGCAACAGCTGGATCCAGCCCCTAATCCTGCCGAAAAGGGGGCTGAGTGCATTCCAGCTGTCGTTAACCATTTAATGGATCAACGACTGAGAAACCCGCCTTCATTCAGGTCGCTCAATGAAATACTGGCTGAACGAGCCCTGTGGAGAGTGCTCGAATGAATGAGAAGCAGACTCAAAAGAAACAGAATCACCAAGCGGTTGATCTGTACCTTTAAATTGCACTGCTTTGGTGAACTGGAACTGATCCCCACAGCTCCCACTGATGAGGATCAGCATGAGATTGTTCCAGCTCCCGATGGTGGTTCATCTCCATCGGAGGAGGGTCACCTCTGCATGAATCCCTCTCCACCAAGCTGGCTCCAACAACACGGGCACGTCGAGCCCAGATGATGAAAGATGCGGTATCCAACCATCACACCGTTACGTACGGTTTCAACCATTTCAACCGAAAACAGGCACAAAAAAACCCTTGCACAAGGCAAGGGTTATCCGTGATCAAACAAACTAATAAACGTTTGTGAGTTGCTGAAACGAGTCCCAGACGTAATGACCAACAATGTTGGCACCACATCCAAGCGTGGCAACAAACAAGCCAAAACAAAACAGCTTGACGTAGCCAGAACGATCGTCCGGCACCCAAACGTCGGGCTCGGTACTCCTCACAGAATCAGCCAATGCCGATTTGGGAAAGGATGCCCTGGCCGGTGAAAAGCTCAGTGCCAACACCGATGATGAAGCCCATCATTGCCAGGCGGCCATTCCACTGCTCAGCAAATGCGGAGAAACCGAATTTTGCGTCGTCCATGGGATCCAAAAGAATTCCTCGAGACTGTAACGAACCATTAACGCCGTTCGTGGCGAGAGGTGACGTCTGATACGGATCCCGATCCGACTCAACCAGATCAGATCAGTTTTGTACGGCCCAGCAGGTATCCCGCCACGAGACCGATCGCACCGCCCTGCAGTTGCCAGAGCTGCTTGCGATGACGCCAGCCAGCCCGATCCAAGGCAATACCCGCCGACACCGAGGCAACAATCACAAGCACCAGAACGAATTTGGCCATCGATCCACACCCAATGGAATCGGTATAGCGAAGTAAGCAGCCTTTAGCAGCACTCAGAAAAGATCACGCCAGAGGCTTGCTCGCCCGTGTACGGAGAGGACAACCATAAAAACACCATGTTTCATGATTGGTGTTTCATGATTGGTATTTCTGGCTGTGAACTGATGGGTGATCAGGTGCTTGACAATGGGCTTTACCCAGCAACGGCTCCATACAAAAGTGATTATTTAAAGGTGAATGGGCATCAGATTTATTATGAAATAAGCGGCAATCCTGATGGACCGACGGCCCTGTTCCTGCATGGAGGCCCTGGTGGCGGAACATCAGCCCGTGATCGATGCTTTTTCAATCAAGAGCATTACAGAGTTGTCTTAGTGGATCAACGCGGCTCCGGGAAAAGTATTCCCAATGCGAGCCATGATTATGAGGGAGCGCTGATGAATAACTCAACCCAATATCTGATGGAAGACATCGAACTCCTCAGGGAGGAGCTGTCGATCGACCATTGGCAACTGATTCTGGGAGGCAGCTGGGGGACAACACTGGCCATTGCCTACGCCGAGAAATACCCGAACAGATGCAGGCAGATTCTGCTCCGCGGAATTTTCACGGCCCTCCCCGATGAAATCGATGCTTTGTTCCAAAACGGAACAACAGCCAATCACTACCCGGAAGAGTGGAGCAAGTACACGTCTTACATTCAGAACACAAGCCAGAACTGGGACCTGGACCAACAAAATTTGCTTGCAGCCTATCAAAAAAGGCTGTTCGACCCTGATCAACGCCTGGAAGCAGCCAAGGCATTTGCAGGATATGAGCTGTCGATTTCCTGCCTCTATCGCAATGATGAACGCGTCAGAAGCGTCCTATCCAATCCAGACAAGTTGGTGCCATTCGCATCGCTTGAGGTGCACTACATGCTGCATGGGTGTTTTCTAAAGAGAGGTCAGTTGCTTGAGAACATCCGTGCCATCAAAAATCATCGAATTCATATCGTCCATGGCAGGAACGATTCCGTATGCCTGCCACGGGCTGCTTGGAGATTTTATCAATCGTTAAAAAACGAGGGCGCACAAAAAAACGTGACGCTGAACTTTATTCAAGCTGCTGGTCATTCCGACAACGATCAAAATGTCGCCCTTGCCTTAAAAGAAGCCACTGATCAATTGATCACGGAAGTCTGATTATTCTCCAGGCCAGTCTTGGGCACATTCATCAAGCATTCGCCCCTACCCCGCATGGAATGGACGCGTAGGGGCGTTGGTGCGAAGGCGCTTCAGGGGGCCTTAGGAAGGCAAACCAGCCAACGCACTCCTGATTCAGAACTGCGGATAGGCATTCGACATTCCCCAAACTGCCAAGACTCCAATGCAGGCAAAGGTGATTGCTGCCCAAACAGCGGTGGTTGCACTGGAATTACGCGCGAGTGGAAGCTGCAGTTTGCGTGCCATCGAATGAACCAATGAATCTCACATCTGTGATGGCTGAAATCGCTCCTCATGCGCAAGCAATATCAGCGACAAAACACAGTGGACTTGATCGCCGCATGGGGCAGCGACTTGGGAGGGATCTTCTCCTGGCGCCGTCATCGATTGCAGTGCAGAGGATTGGACGCTCAGTGACCAACTGTTCAGCCCAAATCACAGGCCAAATTTGATCCTCGCCACGACACTGATGAGCGGGAGCACGCTCAGGGTCAGTCGAGAATCTGAACCCGTCACCTTGATGCTTCCAGTGGTGCGGGCCATATTGTTATTGTGAGGAATAAACGCTAACGGTGTGGAAACATGGACACACTTCCGAGAAGCGTTTTAGAACCCCTGCCTTCGGCGGGGTTTCTTTTTTGCCGAATGCCCCGACATGATTGGCTTGCTCCAAAGAGGAAGGCCGCCCTTCCCGATGGAAAGACGGCCTAGCTCGCTCGTTGGTTCATATTCCAAACCTGGATGGGAAAACAGGATTGTGTTGAGAGAGAGGCCAGCCCATCAGTGCAGGAATGGGAGTGACCTCTCGATACTGTTCGCTTCCGACGCCCCCACTGATCTGTCCCGCTTTCGGGGGCCATGCCACTTGCCATGTCTGGCGTAGGGCGAAGTGTCGGCTTTCAGGTTCCTGGGGCAATGACGTCCAAGGTGTGTGGCTTGTCTCCTGC
>QCTG01000024.1 GCA_003211235.1 Synechococcus sp. AG-673-B04 | reverse complement strand
GCATGGTGCAGAGAATCAACACCAGCAACAGCTGCACAACCTCCAGGCCGAACAACATCGGCAAGGGGAGACCGCTGGAGGCACTGAACCGGGGTGCAAGGAGGGTCCATTGATGGCCCATCACGGTAGAAACGCCGAAGAGAAGGATCAACAGAGGCGCCCGCAGCGGCAGGCTTAACCAGCGCATCAGTCCCATGGAGAAACGCTAGCCGCATCGTCCGGGCAGGACTGTCAGAGTGCTGACAAAGGTGTTTGGAGCATGACCGGCAGTCCCCAATCGTCTCTGCTGGGACCAGTCCAACGGACGGTGCTGGTGATCGCTGCAGTATCGCTGGCGATTGGACTCACCCTGGCTCGCGGTGGTCTGCAGAGCGGTTCTCCCCTGGATCAGCTCGCTCGGCGGTCCCTTGAACCGGAGGTGGCCCTCAGCAATGGCAGGGCAACCATCATCGAGTTCTATGCCGATTGGTGCCAGGTGTGCCGTGAAATGGCTCCGGCGATGTTGCAGCTTGAGCAAGCTCAGGCCAACCGGCTGGATGTCGTGATGGTGAATGTCGACAATCCACGCTGGCAGGACCTGGTGGATCGCTACGACGTCAATGGCATCCCCCAGCTGAATCTGTTCAATGCCGAGGGCCAATCTGTGGGTCGTTCCGTGGGCCTGCGTCGCGAACAGGAGCTCAAGCAGCTCGCGGCTTCCCTGATCAATGGCGAATCTCTGCCGCAGCTTCAGGGGGTTGGCCCCAGCAGTCTTCGAACCGCTGACACTGTCGCCTCCGGACTGGGAGCAGGGCCACGCAGCCACGGCTAGTTTCTGCTGGATAACGGCTGTCATCCATGGACCGCTTCAGGGTTGACCTGATTTCTGCAACGCCAAACCCGCAGCAATGCGTTTACGCGGCCATGCATCAGGACTACAGCGAAGATTTCGTCGCCGGGGACCGTGAGAACTGGCCCGATGAGACGCGTGCTGGAGAAATCTGCATCAAACGACTTGTCGCAGGGGATCGGGGCCATTTCGGCCCCTTTGAACATGCCCAGATCATGCTGAATGTGGGCTGGTTCCCCCATTCCGTGATGCAGCAAGCCCGAACCCACCGAGTCGGCGTCAGCTTCGATGTGCAGTCCATGCGATACACCGGTGAACGCATCTGCCGCGCCGCCGATGGGGCGCTCGAACTTGAGGAGGTGTTCTACCTGCGTCCGGTGGGTGAATACAGAGCCCGCATCGGCAACAAATACACCTACACAGAAGAACAACGCTCGATTGACCTCGAGCTTTGTCAACAATCAGCCGAACGCTATCGCGATCTGCTGCGCTCAGGTTTCTCTGAAGAACATGCCCGTGGGATTCTTCCCTTCGATTACCGCCAGCACTTCATCGCGAGCTTCAGCTTGCGGGCATTTCTGCATTTCATGGATCTTCGAGCCAAACAGGATGCCCAGCTCGAGATCCGACAACTCTGCGATCTGATGTGGCCGCACATGGTGGAGTGGGCACCGGCATTTGCAGCCTGGTATGAAAAAAATCGGCTCCACAAAGCCAGGCTCGCCCCCTGATCCGGAGAGGGGTTAGACCTTCGCCAGAGTGACGCGCTCGGGTTGATGTTGATATTTGCCTTGGCGATCGCTGTAGGTGGTTTCGCAGGGATCACCCTCGAAGAACAGCAACTGACAAATGCCTTCATCGGCGTAGATCTGACAGTCCGCACCGGAACTGTTACTGAATTCGAGAGTCAGATGCCCCTCCCAGCTGGCTTCAGCCGGTGTGGTGTTCACGATTATGCCCAGGCGGGCATAAGTGCTCTTGCCGAGGCAGATCACCGTGATGTTCGGTGGGACCCGCATCTTCTCAAGAGCAACACCCAACCCATAGGAATGCGCTGGAAGAATGAAATAGCGGCCGTCCTCATCCTCATGAAGAGGAGTTGGTTCAAGGTTGGCCGGATTAAACCGCTTGGGATTCATCACGGTTCCCGGAACATGGCGAAAAATCAGAAATTCCTGCGGTGAAAGGCGCAGGTCATAGCCATAGGACGAACATCCGAAACTGAGCACCGGACGTTGCTGATGCTCTGGTTCCAGATGGCGAACCAGACCGCTCTGAAACGGCTCAAGCATGCCCTGGGCAGCCTGCTCAGTGATCCAGCGGTCGTTCTTGAGCATTCAGAATCCTCGACGCAATTGGGTGACCTGGTCGGCCATGGCCATCACGCTGGGCGGGATGGAAGGCCCAGTGATGATCACATCTAGTGCTGTGGAACGCTGCTGAAGTGACGACACCACATCATCTTCGGAGATGTATCCAAGAGCCACTGCCAGGCCAACTTCATCAAGCACCAGTTGATCAACTTCGCCACTGCGGAGATGTTGACTGCAGATTTGCCAGATGGCGTCGACCGCAGCAGCGGTGTCCAACTGCTCTGGTTCTGAAACACAAGCTGCAACATCAGGACGAAGCCAGCTAAGTCGTCCACAGAGCTGGACTTCACCCTCAGGGCCCTGGCGAACACCTCCCTTGAGGAACTGGGCGATCACCACACGGCTACCCAGACCAGCCGAACGCACTGCCTGACTGAGAACATTCGAAAAACTGCCTCGGAAGGAGGCGGTATGAATCTGAAGCTGCCCTTCGGTCTCCACCAGATGCAGTGGAGGACGTGCTGGGACCAAAGGGCGCAGACCAGCCCGCTGAAGCTCACGGTGATCCTGACCGAACGAACCCTGAGGGGATTGATGCGAGGTCAGGCTTGCGGTCATCAAGATTGCGTTCAGCCGGGGCAACCCGGTACACCTCGAATGTAGCGGTGGTGAAGCCGAAATCAAGAATTCGCACACCATCCGTGGTGTGGCAATCCTTTAAAGCCCTGGACTGCCTGTCAAACTTGCGGAAATCACTCCCATGCGATGTCCTCGTCACCAACGCTGCGGAATGACGGCAGAGAGGCTCGATCGCTTCGGCCATTCCGTGTGGAGTGGGATCCGATGGGTTTTGCCCTCAGTTCCTTGATCGTTCGTACCGGCCGCACGGCAGTGCTTTGCAGTGTCTCGCTGGAGGAGGGCGTTCCCCGCTGGCGCAAGGGTGAAGACAAGGGTTGGCTGAGTGCCGAATATCGATTGCTGCCTGGCTCAACACCCGAGAGGCAGCGTCGCGAACTGATGAAACTGTCGGGACGCACCCAGGAGATTCAGCGATTGATCGGTCGCAGTCTGCGAGCCGTGATCGATCTGGAAGCCCTCGGTGAGCGGACTCTGCTGATCGACTGTGACGTGGTTCAGGCTGACGCCGGGACGCGCACAGCCGCCGTGACCGGAGCCTGGCTGGCGCTGCGGCAAGCCTGTGACACGCTTCAAGCTCGCGGCCTGATCAGTGCCGATCCGATCCGTGACCAACTGGCGGCAGTTTCCGTTGGCCTGGTGGACGGCATCCCGCTGCTGGATCTGGACTACAGCGAAGACAGCCGAGCCGAGGTGGATCTCAATGTCGTCATCGCCGGCGACGGACGCTTGCTCGAGATTCAGGGGACAGCCGAGGGGGAAGCCTTCAGCCGCCAACAGCTGAACGATCTGCTCAACCTGGCGGAGCCTGGTGTGCAGGAACTGATGCAATCCCAAAGGGACGCTCTGACCCAGAGGACTCATGTTCCGTAATAACGGCTACATGGGTAGACATGACTCATCCGTAACTTCCTCGCATCCGCACAGAAACCATCGTGAGCAGCAGTGGTTTCAGCCGTTATGCCCCCCAGGTTGCGGCGACGAACGCACAACCTGAGCGGGTTCGTTCGCTGCTCGATGTGATCCGTGATCTGGATGGTGCCAGCACGGAGATGGTGGATCGCAACAAGACGATCTTCTTTCCTGGTGATCCAGCGGAGCGGGTCTATCTAATCCGCCGTGGGGCTGTACGCCTCTCGCGGGTTTACGAATCAGGTGAAGAAATCACCGTGGCCCTGCTTCGGGAGAACAGTCTGTTCGGGGTTTTGTCCCTGCTGACCGGCCATCGATCCGATCGTTTTTACCACGCTGTCGCATTCACGCGGGTGGAAATGGTCACCGCTCCCGCAGCCTCCGTACGCACCGCCATCGAGGCCGACACCACCGTGGGCCTGCGCCTGCTGCAGGGTCTCTCGAGCAGAATCCTTCAGACCGAAACGATGATTGAGACCCTGACGCATCGGGACATGTCATCCCGTCTGGTCAGTTTCCTGCTGGTGCTCTGCCGCGATTTCGGTGTTCCGGATGAACTTGGCATCACCATCGATCTCCGTCTGTCACACCAAGCCATCGCGGAAGCCATCGGCTCGACGCGGGTCACCATCACCCGTTTGCTGGGAGACTTGCGCCAATCAGGTCTTGTTCAGATTGACCGCAAGAAGATCACCGTTCTCGATCCCATCGCCCTGGCCAAACGGTTCAGCTGACGTCCGCACCTGGAGTGGCGGCTGATGAGCGGTTGGCTGCTGATTCTGGCGCTGCTGGTCCTCGGTGGAATCCTCTCCACCCTTGGGGATCGGCTCGGAAGCCGTGTTGGCAAAGCACGCCTCAGCTTGTTCAACCTGAGGCCCCGTCGCACCGCTGTTGTCATCACCGTGCTGACAGGCAGCCTGATCAGCGCCCTCTCCCTTGGACTATTGCTGCTGGTCAGCCGCCAGCTGCGCGTTGGCCTGTTTGAGCTCGATGCCCTTCAGGAACGGTTGCGGGAGAGTCGCAGAAACCTGGATGCCGCCGAGGCCGAGCGACAGAGCGCGCGGGCAACGATTCAACGCATCGAAGCGGAGGAACTGGAACCGCTGCGGAAGCAGAAGCACAAACTGGAGCAGGAGCGCGAACGACTGACACGGGATGTCCAGGCGCGCGATGCCGATATTCAACGCACGGGCCAGGAGCTGCGAAGGGTGCGCAACAGAATCCAGGCAGGGGAGCAGGAGCTGGCCTCCCTCGAGCAGAACCTGCTGGCCCTGCGCAAGGGTTCCGTCGTGCTGCAAAGCGGGGAGGATCTGGCCACCGCCACCGTTCGTCTGGAACGGCCCGATCAAGCCAAAACAGTCGTTGACAAACTCCTGCAGGAAGCCAATCTCAAGGCCTTCGGCCGTGTCCGCCCAGGCGAACCCCCCAAACGCCAGATCCTCCTAGTGCCCCGCGGAGATGTGGAACGGCTGCAGCAGTCCATCCAAGAAAGAGGCACTTGGGTGATCTCCATCCGCTCCGCCGGGAACGTGCTGAGAGGTGAATCGGTGGTTTACGGATTTCCCGATGTTCGTGCCAACCGCACCATCACCAAGACCGATGAAGTGCTCGCCACCACTCGGTTGAAGTCAAACGAGACCAGTTCGGAGGCCATTCGTAACCGCCTCAATCTCCTGCTGGCTTCAGCATTCGCGGAGGTGCAACGTCGGGGGTCGCTCACCAAGGGACTTCAGTTCGACGGCACAGCCGTGAACCAACTTGGCCTTTCACTAATGGAACGCCCTGGGAACACGGTGGTGAAGTTGTCTGTGGTCGCCCTGCGTGCATCGGATACAGCCGATCCGGTGATGGTGAGGATTCGATCTTCACCATGACCCGTATTGTCGCCGTGGATCCTGGGCGATCTAAATGCGGCCTTGTGCTGGTGGACGTGAATCAATCGCTGGTCGTGGCAGGGGGCGTTCGGCTCGCTTCCGACGTGGAAGCCTTGGTCAGCAGCTGGTGCACCGACAGCGCTGGTGTGGATCGGATCTTGCTGGGCGATGGAACCAGCTCAGCCGAATGGCTGAATCGCTTGCAGAACTTGGCATCGGTGCAGCTTGTGGATGAAACGGGCACAACCCTGAGGGCTCGCGATCGCTATTGGCAGCTCTGGCCACCACAGGGCTGGAGACGCTGGATCCCCCGTGGGCTGCTGCTGCCCCCTGGCGATCTGGATGCTCTGGCAGCTCTGGTGATGCTCGAGCAGTCTCTGAACATCACCTGCCGCTGGCCAACCAACGCACCCCCGATCAGAAGCGAGCCCGAATAGTGAAGTTGTAATCACCCCCGGGCTCCAGCTTGTAATCCGCACGCACCAAAAAGCGCAGCAAAGCGTCCTCGATCAGAGCTCGGCCCAGAGAGGGTTCGACGCGAAGCTCCCCACGATCGAATGCCCAGCGGAACGTCCACTCATATCCCCCGGCGGAAACTTCCCCCTCTAGGAACTGGTCCCGGAAACATTGGCGGTCCACACGCAGATGGGCCCTCGTGGCAGGCAGTGGCGTCATTCCTCGGCGGGATAACGGAAGCCATTGATCCAGTTGCCGGCTCGATCCAGACCCAGCCGCTGAATCCGAACGACAGCCTCTAAAACGCCATCCAGTACCGCATCAACACTGGTCTGTTCAGATTTACTGAAGGAACCCAACACGTGCGAAACGGTTTTTGCTCGACGCTCTTCGGGGTTCTCAGCAGGAGCTCCGATTCCGATCCGCAGGCGGGGAAACACCTGAGAACCCAGGTGCTGGATTGTGCTGCGCAGACCGTTATGGCCTCCAGCACCGCCTTGAGCCCGCAGCCGCAGGCGGCCGAGGGGGATGTCCATGTCATCCACCAATACCAGAAGCTGCTCTGGAGCAAAGCCGTACCAGTCGAGGGCAGCTCGGATCGAACGACCGCTGTCATTCATGTACGTCTGCGGCATCAACAGCCTCAGCCGCTGATCACCAACTCCCATTTCTGCAGCAAGACCATGCAGCTTGGTTTGCTGTCGAAAAATGAATCCGGCAGAGGAGGCCATCCTCTCCAGAGCCATGAAGCCGATGTTGTGTCGTGTACCTGAGTACTTGCTGCCTGGATTGCCCAGACCAACAATCATCTTCAGCCCCTCAGCCATTGAAGTTCAGACGCTGGGAGTCGTCTCGTCGTCTTCGATCGACTCAGAGCTCGGCAGAGATTCGGGCTCAGCCATCGCTTTGTTGATTTCCCGCTCAAATTCCTTCGAGGCGGATTGAAACCCTTTCAAGGTCTTCCCAAGGGTGCGCCCCAGTTCAGGAAGGCGCTTGGGACCAAACACAAGCAATGCAACGGCACCGATCACCGCCATTTCTGGGAGGCCGACGCCGAAAACATTCATGGATTGCGATCAGCCGAGACCGTTCCAGTTCACGTTGATGCCCTCAAGGATCAATGACTTGTTGTAGAGCTGAAGGATGACCAGCAGGAACACCAGGAACAGCACCATAAAGATGCCCATCACAGGGGTGGTGCCCCAGCCAGGAACAACCTTGCCGTACTCGGAGTTCAGAGGGCGGAGGAGGTCTCCCAGACGGGTGCGTTGAGCCATGGCGACGCTTGGGTCTCAGTTGTTGAGAAGTCCGGGTACTGTAGGGGCCAGCTCCGGTTTGGGGGCTAATCCTGTCGAGATTTGATGGAAACCACCTCACCTGCCCTTTCGGTCGCCATCGGCGTCCTTGCTGTTTTGTTTGGTATGACGGGATTTGGCGTCTATCAGTCTTTTGGCCCACCTTCAAAGGGATTGGATGATCCCTTTGATGATCACGACGATTGAAGAAGCTGCAATTCCACCAATTCACCTGGACCCAATACGACAGCGTCCGACATAACGCCACCGCGCCGCAGCTGCCAACCATTCCCCGGAAACCAGCGGCAGCGTGATGCTCCTGGGTTGAGCAACCGCAGCCTCGCGCCATCGGGCCCGGGTCTTAGGGCAATGGGGCAAAGCTGCTTAGGGAGCGCAGGAAGCCACCTGCAGCTTGTTGCCCCCCGTAGTGGGCCATGCCAACCAGGCTCGCGAAACGCGATCGATGCCTGGGGGACCCCCGCCTGCGCCCATCCTCCCCGCAATGGATGCAGGGCAAACCTCATCCGGTGGCGTCCTTGATCACCTGAGGGATCAGGCCAGGTCGCCCCCCGCAGCAACGACATCCCGAGTCGTTCTGGTGAAGCATCAACACCCTGGGGCCCATCAAGCAACACCGCCAGACCTCCGCCGGGGGCCGCTGACTGGGATGCAAACCACGAAATCACAGGGACCTCCCAGCGTTCCCGCTCCCGCTGCGTCTTCGGCAAAGCCGGTCGTTCGATCACTCCGCCACTGGTGTCAGCCGCCATTCGCACAGCCTTCTGAGCCAGTGGAACATCCAGTCTCAGCAATTCGTGCCGCTGCTGCCAGTTGACACTGGCCACCAGCTCGATCCAGGGACAATCAGCCCGGAGCCGCAGATCCAGACGCAGCTCACTGGTCCCCACCTGAAACCACTGCACCGCCAACACCATCAACGGACCGGATTCGCGCAACTCAGGAGGACCCAGTGACTTCAGAGGCAGAGGGTGCTCGCGATAATTGGCAGCCAGATCCCAGGCATCCCAGAATTCACCACGATCGCGATAGCGGCGCAATTGCAGCGGACCGGACAGCTGCTCAACGCCATCGGGACCCTTCAGAGATATCAAGCCATCTCGGCAGATTTGGCAGGTCAAAAAACCGTTACTGAATCGCCAGCCTCCAGAGGTCTGAGCCTCCACCAGCAAAGGACGCCGCGGTTCCGATTGGGACGCTCGCAATGGCTCGGACATCCGAGAAGGAGATGGGTCCAAAGCGACGCAACTGATGCCGTCCTGAGCGGGAAGCTGCACCCAGACTCCACCGGAACCACAGGGCTGCTGCGGCAGCAGCCGATCGTCCACATACCATGAACCTTCAGGAAGGCGCAGCAGCGGCGACCAACGCGCCAGAGGCTGCAAGCCCATCCAGAGCCGGGGGATGAACTCCGGCGCAGGCCCTGGCTTGGCAGGGAAAAGACGTTCCAGGCCGGCATCGCGTTGGTTGCGGGCCTGACGACGGGCGCGGAGCCAAACCGGCTCCGCCTGTTCAAACACCTCTGGGATCGATGTGCCGGGAAGGATGTCGTGGAATTGTTGGAACAACAACTGGCGCCACTCCGCCGGAACAGCTGGCAACCCAACACAGTTCAACAGCGTGGCAACGGTGTCCTGTTCCCGCAGCAGCCTTTCAAGGGTTCGATTATGCCGCTTTTGATCCGGCCTGCTGGTGGCACATCCCCGGTGCAGCTCGAGATAAAGCTCGTCGCGCCACACCGGCAGTGTCGAAGCAAGCGGCTCCAGAGCCTGTAAGTAGCTGCGTAGTGATCCAGGTTGCTGGGGCAGCGCCAAACGTTCGGGCTGCCACAAGGCCATCTGTTCGAGCATTTCCTCGGTCGGTCCGCCGCCGTGATCACCCACGCCGGGGATCCAAAGGGACGCATCCACACCCGTCTGCTCCCGCCAGGCACGCTGTTCCTGCAGCATCTCAAGAGGATCACCACGGCGACCGATCGGTGGAAGCATCAGGCTGAGCAGCTCAGATCCATCTCTTCCCCGCCAGCGGAACAGGCGATGGGGGAAAGGATTGGATGTGTTCCAGGCGAGTTTGTGGGTGCAGAACCAGCGCACCCCGGTCTGGTTGGCCACCGCGGGCAAGCCCGAGGCAAAACCAAAGCTGTCGGGCAGCCAGGCCAGATTGTGATTCCATTCCGGGAAGGTGCAGTTGCTGTGGGCCTGCCCCTCGCTGAACTGCTGCCAGAGAGACGCGGTGCTGATCAGCACACAATCGTTCTCGACCCAGGGACCATTGATCGGCTCCCACCGTCCGGCTTGACTGGCGCGGCGTATGGAGGCGAACAGCTCCGGGCGATGCCCTTGGAGCCAGTCATAAAGAGCGGGAGTGGAATGGGCGAAACGGAGCTGCGGCCAGCGCTCCATCAGGTCAAGGGCTGATCGGAAGGTTCGTTCAGCCGCTTGCCACGTGTCCGCGACCGGCCAGAGCCAGGCCAGGTCGAGATGAGCGTGGCCCAGCCAGTGCACTGCTCCCGGCGGAGCGGGCGCCGCGGCCAGCCGCTGGGAGACGGCATCGACAGCAGCCGTTTCGAGGGGATCAAGTTGTTGCCAGTCATCGGGAAGCTCACCACCAGAGGCGTGATGAAGCTCCAGAGCTTCCGGCAGCAGGATCCCATTCGGGTCATGGTCTGGCCGCCCGGGTTCCCGATCCAGCGAGCTGCTGATCAGAGCGCCGTCGTCATGCAGCGGACTGCAGAGCTCCAGCTGCAGCTCCAACGCCGCACCGGTGCGGCAGCTCTCCGGAAGTGTCCAGCGACAGGCGGTATCAAACAGATCCCCCTCGTGAACAAGAACACCATCCACCCAGAGCCGGGCGGCTTCAGCCCACCAGCTCAGACACAACCGAACCCGACTGCCATCGCCATCCCGCCACTCCTCAGGCCAATGCAATCGCTGCTCCAACCGCAACCACTGACGACCCCGGGGCCAGATCAATAAACCGCGCTCTGCCCAGTCAGGGCGGTGGTTTGCTCCCCAGCTGTCCTCAACAAATCGTTGCCGCTCCGGAGTTCCACAACGGCGCCATGCGGGCCTTAGATCACGGCGCGTGCGACTGCGAAACGTTTCAATCCACGCCGTTCGGCTGGCCTGCAGGGGGTCCTTTCCCCATGTACCGCTGTCATGCCCCATAGGATGCTGTCGCAGTCACAGACGACGGTCGGTCTCCATGCTCGCCCTCAAGATCTCCGTTTACTCGGTCGTCTTCTTCTTTCTAGGAATTTTTATATTCGGTTTCCTGGCGAGCGATCCCAGTCGAACCCCCAGTCGGAAGGATCTCGAAGACTGACTCGTGCTGCTGAGGCAGACCGCGCCAGACACTGGACTGCCTCATGCTGATCCGTGCTTTTCAGCTGCCAAGATCCTGGCTGCTGATTGGAATCTTTGGCGGCGACTCGCCTCGCATTGGCCTTTGCGGGCCTGCTGATCGCAGGGTCAGGGGATCTAGTGGCGAGCCGACCAGCTGTAGCTGAGTCGCCTGAAGCACTGCAGATTCCCGAGAGGCTGAAGCTGCGGGCCGATCGCCAGTTGTTGGATAGCCGTCGCAACGTCACTGTGGCGGAGGGTGATGTCAGCGTTCAACTCGGATCATCCCTGCTTCAAGCCGACCGGGTTGAATTCGATATCGGCTTCAAAACCCTGTACGCGAGGGGGGCTGTACGGGTCACCCGCGGAGCTCAGTCCTTTCAGGCGTCGTCACTGCGGTACAACCTGGCGCTGCAGGAAGGGGAACTCGATGACGTCTATGGCGTGATCGACCTGGCAGGGGAGATTCCGTCAGCCCCTGTTTTGCCCGCCCCTGCGGAACAACAACCACTGGCATGCCCTCCCTTGCTGCCCCCGGTTCCCGACTGGCATCCCCATCCCTGGTCGGTCACGGCTTGGGGCGGCCAGATGATTGATGCCGCTTTCGGCGACACCTTTCTGTTTGACGGGGACATACGACCTGAAGCCGTTCTGGGCGTTGGTCTGCAGCGAAGGATCTGGCGCGCCGGTCCTCTATCCCTGGAACTTGAGGCGGATTTGTTCAGCCACATCGCCCAACAGCAGCGCGGTGGTGAATACAACCAGAACACCCCCTATGCCGATCTTCCATCTCAAAGCTTCGCTGAGGGTGTTGTCGGCATCGGCGCCAGGCTGTGGGTTCAACCCTGGCTGAGCTTCAGTTTCCTTGAAGGCATCAGCTACAACTCGGACGTCAGCCTGTACGAAAAGACATTCCGCGATAACTACAGCAAGTTGCTGAATTACCTGGGCTTCGAGGTTGAAGCAGCCGTTTCCCCCGATGTCTCCCTGGTGGGCCGCATCCACCACAGGTCCGGAGCCTTCGGCACCTTCAACGGCGTCACCGAAGGCAGCAACGCCTACCTGCTCGGCCTGCGCTACCGCTGGGGACAGGAACAAGACCAGAACACAACGGTCACAATGCCGCCCCCGGCCGGTTGTCCCGATCCCGATCGCAACAGGCGGGTCCGCGCCACATCGCTGCCGCAACGACTTGAATCGGTGGCCCTGGACGACGGCGATACAACGGTGAGCCACGTCGCCACTCCAGAGGCAGCCACAACATCACCGCTGCCACCTGCGGAGCAACAGAAACTCCGCAGCGAGGCCATCGCCGAAATCGACCAACGGATTGAATCCATTGATCTCAAAGGGACATTCTCAATCGAACGTCGCAGTGGAATCCCAGTACGACGACTGAACTCCAGCGTGCGGGACGAAAACCGTTTCGGCGTGGTGAAAGTTCCACAGCTCAAGAGCCTGGGAAGCACCCAGCTGATCAACGGCACCATCAGCCGCTGGCGCGTGCAGGCTGATCGGATCACATTGCAAGCCAACGGCTGGCGCGCTGAACGGATGGGATTCAGCAACGATCCGTTCACACCCGCCCAGACTCGTATCGACGCTGAGGGCGTCATCGCCAGGGATCTGGCCAACGGCGATGTCTTGATTTCGGCGCGACGAAACAGCCTGATTGTGGAAGACCGCCTGCCGATTCCGGTGAGCCGTCGTCAACTGATCCAGAAGGAAGAAGAGGTGGAGAACCGCTGGGTGCTGGGGATCGACAACGACGATCGCGACGGTCTGTTCATCGGGCGCAACCTCAAACCGATCAAGATTGGTGATTCCACGGAATTGGCGCTCGAACCTCAGCTGATGCTGCAGAGGGCGATCGATGCCGGCAGCGGCAGCAGCCCCGACGACGCAGGCGATCTGTTCGGCCTCGAAGCCAAGCTGCTGGGCCGCTACGACGACTACCGGCTGAGAGCCGAAGCCGACATCAGCAGCTTCAGTGGCGTCGATTTCCTCGACAACAGTCGCTACTGGGCGTCGTTCGGACGCAACTTCGAACTGGGACGTCTTGGGGTGGTGAAAACCAACCTCTTCGGCGCCTACCGCTACCGCACCTGGAACGGATCCCTTGGCAGCACCGACATTCAGGGCGCCTATGGCGTCTATGGGGAGAAACGCGGCGAATGGGAGCAGGGCAACACCCGCCACAGCTATCTCGTGCGGGGCGCCATGGGTGACTACAAATCCGATCGCTTTGACAGCGATGGCCTGCTGCAATCAGGCCGCGCCAGCCTGTTTGGATCCTTAACCAGCACCATCCCCCTCTGGAGCGGCTCGACAGCGGAGCTCACACCCTTGGCTGCTCATCGCTACTCACCCGTTGCCGTGGTTCCTGGCATCAGTCTCAACACCAATGTCAACGCCACGGCAGCCATCTATGGAACGAGCGATCACCAGGAAAGCCTCAGCTTCAGTGGCGGTCCGACCCTCACCCTCGGCACCTTCAGCAAGCCTTTTCTGGACTTCACCCAGATCTCGCTGATCGGTGAAGGCACGCTGCGCAATGGTGCCAGCCCCTTCGAGTTCGACAGGGTTGTTGACTTCGGAACTCTCGGCATCGGCATCACCCAGCAGATCGTCGGCCCTTTGCTTCTGAGCACCGGGGTGAACGTGAACATGGACCCTGGCTCCCGTTATTACGGGGATGTCATCAACTCCAACATCGAACTGCGCTGGCAACGCCGCAGCTACGACCTGGGTCTTTACTTCAACCCCTACGAAGGGGTGGGTGGCGTTCGCTTCCGCCTCAACGACTTCAACTTCGATGGCAGCGGCGTGCCTTTTGTACCGCATGCCCCATCTGATTGGTTCCTGGGAGATCAGAACCACGATGATCTCCCCCTCTGATGGCGGCGATCAGTTGTCGCCGCCAATGATCAGGTCACTACCGGTGAGGTCAGCCCCTGCGTAGCGAATGCCTTTCGTTCGAACGTCGGGAGAAAAGGCATTGATCACAACGGCATGGCGCAGATCAGCCCTGCGCAAATCCACACCCGTCAGGTCGGCATTGGTCAGCGTCGCCCCACGCAGATCAGCGCCGGAAAGCTGGGCACCACTGAGATCGGCCCCCTCAAGGTTCGCTCCGCGAAGATCGGCCTCACGCAGATCAACCTGCCGCAGATCGGCGCCAATCAGATGAGCCTCCTTCAACACGGCACGGCGCAGATCACAACCTGGGCAGGCCCCGTGATTCAACAAGCGCTTCACGGAAGTCGAAGGCGCCGGTGCCGCCAGCACCTGCAATGGGAACAGAATCAGCAACAGGGAGAGACGATGACCCCGCAGCGCAACCATCAGAACCTGAGCAGACTTCTATCTCATTCATAGACACAGGAGTCTGAATTGGCTTTCAGGGAAAACCGAAGCGGCGACGATCTTCAGCAGACCACTGCTGCAGCGGATGATGCGCCAGCTGCGCATTGGACCAGCGGCCATCGCCGGTGATCTCCTGGCCGCACCAGTCCGGAATACGAAGAGGGCTGTCCACCTGAGGCAGCTCAACTTCTGCAATCAGCAACGGAGCGTTATCCGCCTCGAAGCAGTCCACCACCCAGTCCCCACCGTCCAGATCGAGGACATGGCGGGATTTAACCAGGCGATGGGGCGCTAAAGACCAAAGCGCCTCGGCGTCCTTCACGGGGATCGCGTATTCGAACTCGTGGCGAACAAGACCCGAGCGATCCGCCGCCGCCTTGAGGGTGAGCCATGCCTGATCCTCTCCTGCGAGACGAACCCGCACCGTCACCCCATCGGCACTGGCGGCGAGATAGGCCTGGCGCAACGGCCGAGACTTGCTCGCCACACTGCGCCAGCCTTCGGACGCAATCAGAAAGCGACGTTCGATCTCGAGAGCCATGGCTCAGTTATGGGAGGGTTGCGCAGCCGTGAGGCTGCCGGCCCAGTGCAGCTTGGTCGCCAGAGTTCTGTAGTACGAGGGGCTCTGGTTGAGCAGTACCATCTGGGCATGATGGCGAGCCTGCTGCACCACACAGCATTCACCGGGCTCCAGCACGGTGCAACCGACGCCGTCCTTCCACAACTTCACCCGGTGATCTCCGGCTCCGAGAGGCCAGATCACCAACCGAGCCCGCGGCGGCACCACCACAGTGCGGCTCGAGAGGCTCATCGGACAGATCGGGGCCACGATGATGGCATCGATGCCGGGATGCAGGATCGGGCCACCGGCCGCCAGGGCATAGCCGGTTGAACCTGTTGGGGTGGACAGGATCAGGCCGTCGCCCCGCACCTGATCGACCACCTCACCATCGATTTCAAGCTCCAGGGTGCAGGTCGGAGAAATCTCATCCCGATAAGCACGCAGGTAGATGTCGTTGAGGGCCAAGTGATGCTCGTCATCGTCTTCAAGCTCCGGCTGCTGCGGTGACAAAGGAGCCGCAGCGCGCTCGTCGGCACTGCGACGATCCACCATGGCCTGCAACATCATCCGACGTTCCATGGCGAATTGATCATCCAGCAGACGCTTCCAGATCTCAGCACCCCGCAACACGCGACGATTGTGGCTGAGGAAACCCAGGTGACCTCCCACATTGATGCTGAGAAGTGGGATGTCATGCACTGCGAGATGGCGGGCCGCCCCGAGAACGGTTCCATCTCCCCCCAAAACCACTGCCAGATCGGGGAGCTGCTCCTGAGTCGCCAGAAGACCGGGAAAGGGATTAACCCGTGCACCGGACATCGCCGTGGTGACGTCGGAGCCCAGGGCGCGCAGTTCACGGGCGCTTTGCCTGGCCTCACGCTGTGCCGGCTGGCTATCAGCCCGATAGATCACCCAGACCCGATCGAGTCGCATGACCGGCGAAAAGAACTACCAGCGGAGCAGGTTGAACTGTTCCATATCGACGGTAACTCGATTGCGATAAAGCGACAGCAAAATCGCCAGACCAACAGCCGCCTCAGCAGCAGCCACGGTGATCACAAAAACGGTGAACACCTGACCACGGATCAGATCACCATCGACGTAGGACGAAAAAGACATCAGGTTGATGTTCACTGCATTGAGCATCAGTTCAATACTCATCAACACTCTCACCGCATTGCGACTGTTGATCAGTCCCCAGACTCCGATGCAGAACAACATCGCAGCCAGGAATAAAAAGGCCTGAAGTGAAGGAAATCCGGAAAGAAGGTCTGTCATCAGTCAGGGCAGATCAGGAGGAGCGACGCTCTAAGAGAAGGGGTGTACGAGCTTTTTCGATCAGAGCCTGATCAGCTGTTTCACCGGTGACCACATCCTTCGCCAGCACATCTCGACGGGCGAGCACGATCGCACCGATCATGGCCATGAGCAGCAGAACGGATGCAAGCTCAAACGGCAACAGGTAGTCGGTGAACAGGTGCTCTCCAATCCGAGCCGTGGCTTCTTCTCCAACAGCGGGAGGGCCAGGAAGATTCCATGGCGTGGTGACGACCACGCGGACGAGCAAAGCGAACAGGCCCAGGCAAACACCCCCTGAAACGGCCCGACGAACGCCCAAATTGGCGATGGCCTTGAGGTCTTCCTTCTTGTTCACCAGCATGATGGCGAACAGGATCAGAACATTGATTGCACCGACGTAAACGAGGATCTGGGCGGCGGCAACGAAACTGGCATTGAGCAGCAGATAAAGGCCTGCCACGGCGGTGAACACACCACCCAACAGAAAAGCTGAGTAAACGATGTTGCTGAGCAGTACGACACCCAGAGCACCCAGCACAACAACAGCTGACAGCACCAGGAAACAGATCAGTTCTGTGGTGGTCGCGATGGTCATGCGTCTTCCTCCGGGGTCGACTCACTGGATTCTCCCGCATCCTCAGAAGCCGAAGCGTCCTCAGCGGACTTGGTGAGGGTTTCGAGCACCTGGGAAGGGAGCTGACCGGCTCGAGGTCGATCAGCGGCAACGGTATGAGGATCGAATTCGCCAGCAGGCAGGTAAGCCAGCTCGCGGAGGGGCAGCACGGCCGGATCAGTGGTCACGCTGGTGGGTAGTCGACCAAGGGCGACATTGTCGTAGTTGAGGCTGTGTCGATCAAAAGCAGCAAGTTCATATTCCTCTGTCATCGACAGACAATTCGTGGGGCAGTACTCAACACAGTTGCCACAGAAGATGCAGACGCCAAAGTCGATGGAGTAGTTTCGCAGCTCCTTCTTCTTGGTGGCCTTGTTCATCACATAGTCGACCACCGGGAGGTTGATGGGGCACACCCGCACACACACCTCACAGGCGATGCACTTATCGAATTCGTAGTGGATTCGGCCCCGGTAACGCTCCGACGGGATCAGCTTCTCGTAGGGATACTGCACCGTCACCGGACGGCGCTTCATATGGTCAAAGGTGACCGAGAAGCCCTGAGCCAGATTGCGGGCAGCTTCCACCGCGTCCCGGGTGTAGTCGCCGACCTGTTTGAGGAATCCGAACATGGTCTTGGGAAGGGAAGACGAGAACGCCGTGGCAAGAGCCTAGGTACTTAAACTTAACCTCCGAAGGCAACGGGGAAGGCCAGCTTGAGGGCGGCGGTCACCAGCAGATTCACCAGAGACAGTGGGAGCAGGAACTTCCAGCCAAGATCAAGCAGTTGGTCAATCCGCACCCGGGGTGTGGTCCAGCGCAGAAGGATGGCCACAAAAACCAGCAGATAGGCCTTCAGCACCGTCATCACGATGCCAACCGAACCGGTGATGACCTGCACCACAGGGGCATCGACGGGTTGTCCAAGCCAGCCGGCCAGCCACTCCACCGGAATCGGAAATCCCCATCCGCCCAGGTAGAGGACAGATACCAGCACCGCAGACAGAACCAGGTTGATGTAACCCGCCAGGTAGAAGAGGGCGAATTTCATTCCGGCGTATTCGGTCTGGTAGCCGGCAACCAGTTCTTCTTCCGCTTCAGGAAGGTCGAAAGGCAGTCGCTCGCACTCCGCCAGGGCACAGATCCAGAAAATCAGGAAGCCGACGGGTTGCCGCCAGATGTTCCAGCTGAGAATTCCAGCACCGGTCTGCTGGTCGACGATGTCGACGGTGCTGAGCGAGTTGCTCATCATCACGATCGCCAGCACGGAGAGGGCCAGGGGAATTTCGTAGCTGATCGACTGTGCCGCCGCGCGGAGACCACCCAGGAGCGAATACTTGTTGTTGGAGGCGTAGCCGCTCATCAACAGCCCGATGGGCTGAATGCTGCTGAAAGCGATCCAGAGGAAGATCCCAACACCCACATTGCTGATGAGCAGGTTCTGGCCGAAGGGGATGATCAGCCAGGACACGATCACCGGAATCACCACCAGGACTGGACCCAGGGTGAACAACAGGCTGTCAGCCCTGGCCGGAATGATGTCCTCCTTGAACAGCAGCTTGAGGCCATCCGCCAAGGGCTGCAGAATGCCGAGAGCACCGGCGTATTGCGGACCGATCCGCTGCTGCACTGCCGCGGAGATTTTGCGCTCCAGCCAGACAGACACCAGCACGCCAACGACGGCGGCCACCAACACCAGCAGCATCGGCAAGGGCAGCCATAGCAGCCGAGCCGCCTCGGGAGAGAGGCCAAGCCCTTGCAAGGCCTGGCTGAAGCTCAATTCCAGGTCCAGTCCCGGACTTACCATTGTGTTGACTGAAGTGCCTGCAACTTAAGCTGCCGGAGAGGTCACGCGCTGCTCGATCGGCATCCAGGAGCGAGGCTCTGAACCCGAATAGATCTGCGAGGGCCTGAAAATCCGATTCGCACCGAGCTGTTCCCGCCAGTGGGCCAGCCACCCGGCAACCCTGGCGATGGCAAACACCGGTGTAAAAAGGTCCCTGGGAATGCCCAGCTTGCGATACACAAGTCCGGAATAGAAATCCACGTTGGGATAGATGCCCTTGGGCCCCAGACGCGACTCCGCCTCTCGTTCGATGGCCCTGGCCACGTCGTAAAGGTCATCGTGACCGAAGCGGTCGAACATCTCCTCGACAAGGGCCTGGAGGATCACCGCCCGCGGATCCTTCACCTTGTATTCCCGGTGGCCGAAGCCCATCACCTTGCGCTTGGCCTGCATCGCCTCATCCAGATAGGCGCCGGCATTGCCTGCGCTGCCAACCTCCTCGAGCATGGCGAGCACATCCTCATTGGCACCGCCATGGAGAGGCCCGGCAAGGGTGCCGACGGCCGACGCCACCACGGCGTACGGATCGGTGAGGGTACTGGCGGTGACACGAGCACTGAAGGTGCTGGCGTTAAGGCTGTGTTCCGCATGCAGCATCAGGCAGCAATCGAAGATGCGCGCCGCTAGTGGATCCGGTTCACGCTCCGTGAGCATGTAGAGAAAGTTGGCGGAGTAAGCCAGGTCGTCCCTTGGCTGGATGGGGTCTTGGCCCTTGCGGATCAGCTGGAATGCCGCAACCATCGTTGGGATCTTGGCAATCAGCCGCACCACCGCGTCGTAGATGTATTGCGGGTCATCGATAGCCCGTCGGGAATAAAAAAGTCCGAGGGAGGCGGCACTGGACTGCAAGGCGTCCATCGGGTGGCCACTGGCCGGGAAGCACTTCATCATGTCGCGAACGCGGAAGCTGACCCTGCGGTGCATCTGCACTGCATGCTCAAAATCAGCCAACTGATCGCTGCTGGGCAGCTCACCCCAGATCAGCAAATAGGCGGTTTCCAGAAAACTGCTGTTGGCCGCCAGATCCTGCATGGGGTACCCGCGGTAGGTGAGCAGGCCCTGGTCACCATCGATATCGCAGATCGACGACTGCGTGGCCGGCACACCATCAAGCCCGGGGCGGAGTTCGATTCCGGTGCGCGCATGGCGCAGATCGCCTGGCTGCTGCTGTGCCACCACCGCCTCGTCACTGCCTGCAACCTAAACCTGCTGCTGAAGCAGCAAGCCTGGCCGCAGTAGAGCCTGCAGTTGCCAGCGGTGGTCGCAACGGTGCAACAGCAAAAGGCCTGCTTTTTTCAGGTGGATGCGTCCTGGCGCAAGCCCGATCAGCTCGCAGGCGAGCTGGCTGAGATCCGGTTCATGGCCCACCAGGGCCACCCGGCCCTGCAGCCGTTGCACCAATTCCAACGCTGATCCGCCGGGACGAAGCCGATCGTCGATCCCCAGCTGCGGGGCCATTCCGACCTGCACTGCCAGCTGTGCTGTCTCCAGAGCCCTGCGGTACGGGCTGGAGATCAAACAATCAAGAACAAGCCCCCGGCCCAATAGAGCCTCCATCACGGCATGGGTCCGCTGTCGTCCCCGCGCGGTAAGAGGCCGTTCCGGATGGTCCAGGCCCTGAATGCGCCGCTCAGCAATGCCATGCCGGATCAGAACGAGATCAAGCCAGTTCGAGTCGGGCATGCAGAGGAAGAATGATGCCGTCGTCATCCTGCCGATCGGCATCAACCCCCAGGCTCAATCCCTGAACGCGAGACTGCAGCGGCTGACCAGCCAGCGCCTGGATCAACGTCCAGGGACGCCAGCCCGATAACAGTTCACGGGCCGGCCGCGATCCAAGGGTCAACGCTTGGACCGGTTCAGCATTGCTGCTCAGCCACTGCCACTGCTGCAAACGCGGCTGCAACGCCCTGGTGTCACGGCGCAGGGCGAGAGCCGCAAGGCTGCTGCCCCACCAGTCACGGTCCGTCGGCGGAGCCTGGGCCACCGCCAACTGAGCGCCAAGGCCAGCTCCACGACCCTTCTGTCGCACCAGGCGTGTCCAGACCTGAAGTGTCTCTCCATCCCCAGCCAGCTCGGAGCGGGCCAGACCACTCTGCTCAAGACGTTGATCAAGGC
>QCTG01000023.1 GCA_003211235.1 Synechococcus sp. AG-673-B04 | reverse complement strand
TGAATCGATGCATCAATTCCGGGCGGTGCAGGCTGATCAAACATGCCGGGGCTTGAAGAAGCGTTGCCAGAACGTCATCGGCGAGCACGGGGTCCAGAGCCGACAACGGTTCATCTGCAAGCACAAGTTCCGGCATCTGATGGATCAGGCGAGCAAGCGCAACCCGCTGACGTTGGCCTCCCGACAAGTTGTGAACAGGTTTGTGGAGAAGATCCGTTTCGAGTCCCACCTTGCCCAACGCGTCCATGCAGGGCGCAGGGTCCAGCAGACCGAGCAGATTGCGAACAGCCCACAGCAAGTTGTGACGACCGAGTGCCCCAGCCTGGATGTTCTGCACGGCGGTTAACTCTTCAACAAGCCGAAGCTCCTGCCAAAGTGTTCCCAGCTGACAACGTTGGCGTCTGGAGCGTTGACCAAGCGGCTGTCCCTGCCAGTGCACGCGGCCCTGATCCGGTTGAAGGGCGCCGTTGCAGAGGCTGATCAAGGTGCTTTTGCCTGCACCACTGCGACCAAGCAGAACAATCCGCTCGCCGTTGTGTATCAGCAGGTTGCTCGGCTGGAGCCGTCCGGCCAGGCCTGCCTGAAGCAGCTCCAGTACAGGCATCAACGAATTTTGCCCAGCTCCCGGCCAACCGCTTCAATCGCTGCGTAATCGTCATCGGCCGCCGGGATGAAGGCTTCGGCTCCGAAGAGATCCAGGATTGTTCTGCGTCTCTCGGTATCGGGTTCGATTGCGATCAATGCTTGTTGAAGACGGTTGGTGAAGCCTTCGCCGTATCGCTGATCAAGCTCGGCACCAGCAACCCAGTGGTAGTCGACATAGGTCGGCGTGCGCCAGAACACTGCCACCTTGTCCGGATCTACACGACCATCCTCAACCTGGCTCTCCCAGACCTGGGAGTTAAGGGCCCCAGCCTCATAAGCCCCACTCTGCACAACAGCGATGGTGGCGTCGTGGCTACCGCTGAAACCGGGCCGTCCACCGGCGAAATCCTCAGGCGTAACGCCGTTCTGTTTCATGAAGTACTGCGGCATCAACCGGCCGGAGGTGGAACTCTCGGAGCCGAAGGCAAACCGCTTGCCCTTCAGTTGCACCAGTTGATCTGAGCTGGTGATCGGCTTGAGCCCGGTGGCTCCGTGAGCGATGAACACACTGGTGAATTCGGCATCGATATCCCGTTGGGCAAGCACCTTGGAGCCCGGGGTCTGAAGCCTTGCCTGGACACCGGTCAAGCCACCGAACCAGACGAGATCCAGGCTTCCGCTGCGAAACGCACTCACCGCTGCGGCGTAGTTGCTCACCGGCACGTACTTCACCAGCACATCCAGCTGTTCGCTCAGCTCATCCGAGAGGGTGTCGTAAAGACGGTTGAGCTTCTCAGGGTTCTGATCAGGAATCGCACCAATCCGAAGCGTGGATGCTTCTCCGCCGGGATTTGTGGAACTACAGCCGGTAAGTGCAGCAGTCAGCCCCACCCCGGCCAGGAAGCCGGCAAAGACGATGGCTCGAGGTTGTCGATCAGGCATCAAAAACTTTGGATTGGTGCGACCTGAACCCCGTGAATCTCAGAAGGTTTTCAGCACACGCTGAAAGCGTTTCAGGCCATCTTTGATTGTCTCACTCGAGACTGCACAGGAAAAACGAACGCAGCTGTCGTCGCCGAAGGCGACACCAGGAACGAGGGCCAGCCCTTCAACCTCAAGGGCTCGCTTGCAGAACTCCAGGGAGGCAGAGACGTTCGGCGGCAACTGCGGGAAGGCGTAGAAGGCACCCTTGGGCTGGACGAGGGTGATTCCGTCAATCGACTGAAGACCCTTGCAGAGCAGCTCTCGCCGATGGTTGTAGCTCTTGGCCATGGCATGGACGCAGTCCCGCGAACCCTGAAGAGCAGCCAAGGCACCGCGCTGCGCAAAGCTGCAGACATTGCTCGTGCTCTGGCTCTGCAGTGCAGCTGCCGCCTTGATCACAGACTCCGCACCGGCCAGATAACCCAGGCGCCATCCGGTCATTGCCCATCCCTTGGCGAAGCCGTTGACGGTGAAGCAGCGTTCCCGCAGATCCTCGGCCACAGCGGCAAAGCTGTGATGAACCTGGCCATCAGCCAGAAGATGTTCGTAGATTTCGTCGCTCATCACCAAGACCCGGGGATGACGGCGCAGAACCTCCGCAAGGGCCTTCAGCTCCTCGAGACTCGACACACGGCCGGTTGGATTTCCGGGGCTGTTGAGAACCAGCAACCGGGTTCGCGTGGTGATGCGGCATTCCAGCTGATCGAGGTCAAGTTGAAAGCCGGATGCTGCACTGGTGGGAACGGTGACACCCACCGCTCCGGCAAGAGCAGCCATTTCCGGGTAGCTCAACCAGTACGGCGCTGGGATCAGCACCTCATCACCGGGATTGAGCAGAACCTGAAACAGGTTGTAGATCGCCTGTTTGCCGCCATTGGTCACCAGGACCTGCCCAGCAGTGGTGGGGCAAGCGTTTTCACCGGTCAACTTGTCAGCGATGGCTTGCCGCAGTTCCGGATCGCCGGCTGCAGGGCCATATCGGGTCAATCCAGCCGACAGAGCATCACGGGCTGCTTCCGTTATGAAATCGGGCGTGTTGAAGTCAGGCTCGCCAGCGCTGAGACTGCAGATGTTGCGACCTTCGCTCTGAAGGGCCTTGGCCTTGGCGCTGATCTCAAGCGTGAGCGAAGGCTTCAGGGCGACGGCCCGTTGAGACAGTTCAGGCGGGCACTGCATGGTCAACGCACCATCCCAAGCGCGTTCAAAGTTGCATCCTGCCGCACCTTGTGTCACCTACAACACCTTCGTGCCTGAATTGATGAAACCGATCACCCTCAACTGGGTTCTGGCGGCCCAAGAGCCTGAACATCTGGCACGGTTTTATGCATCCTTGCTGGATCTCAAGGCGTCCCAGGGTTTGTCACCACATCACTGGCGCCTGACGATTCCGGGCGGAACAACCCTTGAGATTTATCGACCATCGCGTCAACGTTCATTTCCTGAGCGGGGCAGAGCTCTTGCACCGTGCCTTCGGCTCCCCCCCCACCGGGACCCACTCGCAACACTGTTGGAGTGGTTGGAACACGCCCAAGGTCTTGGTGCCGTTGTGGAGGAGGAGCCACGGCTGGAATCCTTCGGAGCCGAAGCCTGGTTGAACGATCCGGAAGGAAATGCTCTGCTGCTGCTGGTGCCGGTTCAGTCAGCTCCGAGCAGGGGATGACGGTCGATCTGAACGACTGCCAAGGCTGCACCGCCTGTGACCTGGCGACGACCCGTCAATCCGTGGTGATCAGCCGTGGGAATTCGTCCTCTCGGCTGATGCTCATTGGTGAAGCACCCGGAGCTCAGGAGGATGCAGAGGGACGACCTTTCGTTGGCCGGTCCGGCAGGGCCCTGGATTCCCTCTTGATGGAGGTGGGCCTGGATCCGGACAAGGACCTGTATGTGTGCAATGCGATCAAGTGCCGTCCCCCCAACAACCGTCGGCCGAAGAAGGGTGAATTGCGCTCCTGTCGTCCGTGGCTCGATCAGCAGCTTGCCTTGGTTGACCCGGTTGTGATCGTGCTGACCGGATCCACAGCGGTTGAGGCAATTCTTGGAATCAAAGGTGGTATGACCCAGCTGCGGGGGCAGTGGCAAAGCTGGGAAGGGCGTGCGGTGATGCCGATTTTTCACCCTGCCTATTTGCTGCGGAATCCATCCCGTGAAGCGGGTGCGCCACTGGATCTCACCCGTCAGGACCTTGCCGCGGTTCGGCGACGGTTGTGCGAGCCTTGGCCCGATTCTGGTTCGGACCCATGACTGCCCTGGATCGGCGCTACGACACCAAGATCCATCGCCGTGTCACCCGGACCGTGATGGTTGGCGACGTACCGATCGGCAGTGAGCACCCGGTCGTTGTTCAGTCGATGATCAATGAAGACACGCTGGATATTGAGGGATCCGTCGCCGGAATTCTGCGTCTGGTTGACGTCGGTTGCGAGATCGTTCGGGTGACAACACCCACGATCGGCCACGCGAAAGCGATGGGCAAAATCCGGGCTTCCCTGCGGGGAAAGGGTTGCAATGTTCCACTTGTGGCGGACGTGCACCACAACGGGATCAAAATTGCTCTTGAGGTTGCCAAGCACGTCGACAAGGTTCGGATCAATCCGGGATTGTTCGTTTTTGACAAGCCGGATCCAGATCGGACTGAGTTCACCAAAGACGAGTTCGCCGCAATCGGTGGGCGGATTCGCGACACCTTTGAACCTTTAGTCACGACGCTGCGGGATCAAAACAAAGCACTGAGGATCGGTGTGAACCATGGCTCCCTTGCGGAGCGGATGCTGTTCACCTACGGGGACACCCCTGAGGGAATGGTGGAGTCGGCAATGGAATTCGTTCGTATTTGCAACGAGCTGGATTTCCACAACATCGTGATCTCGATGAAGGCATCACGCGCTCCCGTGATGCTGGCGGCCTACCGGTTGATGGCTGACACGATGGATCGGGAAGGCCTCAACTATCCACTCCACCTCGGTGTGACGGAAGCCGGTGACGGCGACTACGGCCGGATCAAGAGCACCGCTGGTATTGCAAGCCTTCTCTCGCGTGGTCTCGGGGATACGTTGCGGGTGTCGCTCACCGAATCGCCGGAGAAGGAAATTCCCGTCTGTTACTCGATCCTGCAGTCCCTGGGACTGCGCAAAACCATGGTCGAGTACGTGGCTTGTCCCAGTTGTGGACGCACCCTGTTCAACCTCGAGGAGGTCCTGCACAAGGTGCGTGACGCCACCCATCATCTGAAGGGTCTTGATATCGCCGTGATGGGCTGCATCGTCAATGGACCCGGGGAGATGGCCGATGCCGACTACGGCTACGTCGGCAAAGGGCCTGGAACCATTGCTCTGTATCGCGGTCGCGACGAAATCCGTAAGGTGCCGGAATCGGAGGGTGTCACGGCCCTGATCGATTTGATCAAGGGAGATGGCCGCTGGGTCGACCCTGAATAAGGTCGTTAGGCTGAACAATCTGATCCGAGAGATCTTGGCAAGCCTGCCTCGCCTGCGTTCCCTGCTTCGTTCCGGTCCTCTGGTCATTGCCCTTGGCATCAGCGGTATGGCTGTTGCGGTGGCAGCGCCAAGGCTTGGATTGCCAGGTGTTTCATCAGCTGCGATTTCGGACAGCCCCAAAGAGGTGATCGATCAGGTCTGGCAAATCGTGTATCGCGATTACCTCGACTCTTCCGGTGCTTACAGCACCAGCCGTTGGCGACAGTTGCGACGCACCTTGCTGGCGAAGTCCTATGCGAGCACAGGGGAGTCCTATGAAGCGATCCGAGGCATGCTCGCCAGCCTTGACGATCCCTACACGCGTTTTCTGGATCCCAAGGAATTCAAGGAGATGCAGATCGACACCTCTGGCGAATTGCGTGGTGTGGGAATTCAGCTGAGCCTCGACAAGGAGACCAGAGAACTCATCGTTGTTGCTCCAATTGAAGGAACCCCAGCATCTCGAGCTGGAGTGCAACCCAAGGATGTGATCGTCACCATTGATGGTGAGAGCACCCAGGGGATGAACACCGAGGACGCAGTGAAATTAATCCGTGGGCCGGAAGGGTCAAAGGTTGTTCTGGGTCTTCGTCGTCAAGGGACTGTGATCAACGTGTCGCTGAAACGGGCGCGCATTGAGATCAATGCAGTCTCATCAAGCCTGAACACCAGTGCCGATGGCAGCACGAAGGTGGGGTATATCCGGTTGAAGCAATTCAATGCCAACGCCTCAAGGGAGATGCGGGCTGCGATCAATGCGCATGAAAAGAGCGGTGCAGAGGGATATGTGCTCGATATCCGCAGCAACCCCGGCGGTCTACTTGAGGCCAGCATCGACATCGCACGCCAGTGGCTGGATGAAGGAACGATCGTGAGCACGCGAACCCGGGAGGGAATTCGTGACGTGCGGCGGGCGACCGGAAATGCTGTGACGGACAAACCGATGGTTGTACTTATCGACCAGGGCTCGGCCAGTGCCAGTGAAATCCTCTCCGGGGCACTTCAGCAGAACCAGCGCGCTCTGCTGATCGGTCAGAAGACGTTTGGCAAAGGTCTGGTGCAGGCGGTTCGAGGACTAGCGGATGGTTCAGGAATGACCGTCACGATCGCCAAATACCTCACTCCTGACGGGACCGATATTCATAAAAACGGAATTGAACCCGATGTGGCGGTCTCATTCACTGAACAGGAAATGAGGCAATTCACGTCAACAGACTTGGGCACTCAACGAGACAGTCAATACCGGATGGCTGAGACAACGCTACTGAAGTCGATGACTGGCGCGGAACTGAGCCTTGAATACAAGCCGGGCAGCAGCAATTTGGTCGCAGCTTTGAACGACTGATCAGGCGATCGGCTGCATCATGCCGCCACCGCCGCCACCGTTGGAATCATCATCATCGGAAGCCGGCTGAAGCAGTGCAAACAAGCCAAGGGCGATGGCACAGAACAAACCGCTCATCACCTCAAGGGGAAATCCGTTGGAACCGATTTCGATGAATTCGCCCATCTGATTCCTAAAGACAGAACTAATGTAACGAAGAATTGCGCGTTTGGTGAAGTTTTTCTCAGAAACGCAGCGAAGTCCTCACACCCTCAGCACCTCAGCATTCTTCAGCCTCTGTTCCTCTTGTTTTTGCGCTTGCGTTGTTCCATCCGCATCTGGGATCTGGGCCACCATCAGCCGCAGCCACTCCATGAGCTGCTCGAGTTGCTTGTCCATCGGGAGTACGCCGAGTCCCCGGGCCAGTACCTTGTGCTGAATGCCATGTCCGGCCTGGTACACAAGCCTGCCGTGAAGGTGTTGAGGAAGTCCCTGGCGTAGCAGGCGGAATGCCGGCTCCTCCATCGGGGTTTCCAGAACGATGTTTGGTTTTTCCGGTTTGATCCGGGCGAAACCGCAGTGCTTTGCCAACAGTTTGAGCTCCATCAACTGCAACAGCGACACAACCGCCGCTGGAAGAGCCCCGTACCGATCCGCCCAACCGGCTGCGAGTTCCACCAGAGTTTCCGCCGAGGTGCAATCTGCTGCTGCTCGGTAGGCCGCAATCTTCTCGTCGGGTTCCGTGATCCAATCGGCAGGAACGAACGCCGTGACAGGGAGGTCCACCTGTGTGTCTTCGACGATCGGGATGTCTTGGCCCTGAATCTCTGCCAGCGATTCCTGCAACATTTCCATGTAGAGGTCAAAGCCGATCGTTTCCATTTGGCCGCTCTGCTCCACGCCCAGCAGGTTGCCCACACCGCGAATTTCCATATCGCGCATGGCGAGCTGATAGCCGCTGCCCAGTTGCGCAAACTCCTGAATGGCTCGCAACCGCTGTCGTGCTGCTTCGCTCAGGGAGGCATTACCGGGATAGAACAGCCAGGCATGGGCCTGGATGCCGCTGCGTCCAACACGACCGCGTAACTGATACAGCTGCGACAACCCGAAACGCTGAGCGTCCTCGATCAGGATCGTGTTGACGCGCGGGATATCGAGGCCGCTCTCCACGATCGTGGTGCAAAGCATCACATCTGCTTCGCCGGCATTGAATGCCACCATCGCGCTTTCCAGTTCACCCTCGGCCATTTGTCCATGGGCCACCAGCAACTTCAGGCCTGGAAGCATCTCCCTCAGACCAGCGGCCACATCCTCGATTCCCTCCACCCTTGGCACCACATAAAACACCTGCCCACCTCGATCGAGCTCCTGTCGGATGGCACTGCGAACCGCTTCCGGGTCCAGCGCCGCAAGGTGTGTCTTGATCGGTCGACGCAACGGTGGTGGTGTGGTGATCAGGCTCATTTCCCGCACACCGGAGAGGCTCATGTACAGCGTTCGCGGGATGGGAGTTGCCGTCAACGTGAGCACATCCACGTCTTTGCGCAGCACCTTGATCTTTTCCTTCTGATTCACACCAAAGCGCTGCTCCTCGTCCACCACCAACAGCCCGAGCTGTTGGAAACCAGCTCCCTTGCTGAGCAGTTGATGGGTGCCAACAACGGCATCAATCGTGCCCTTTTTGAGGCCTTCCAGGATTGTTTTTCGCTCTGAAGCGGTTCGGAAGCGGTTCAGTAATGCAACCTTGATCGGATAGGGGGCGAAGCGTTCCGACAACGTGCGCCAGTGCTGTTGCGCGAGAACGGTTGTGGGGGCGAGCATGGCCACCTGCTTCCCGGCTGTGATGGCTTTGAAGATGGCCCGGATCGCCACCTCGGTCTTCCCGAAGCCCACATCACCACAAACAAGTCGATCCATCGGCTCACCCTTCTCCATATCCCTTTTCACATCGGCTGTTGCCTTGAGCTGATCCGGCGTTGGCTCATAGGGGAATGATTCCTCCAGCTCGCTTTGCCAGGGACCGTCATTTGGGAAGGCGAAACCGTTGGCCTGCTGGCGTTCGGCGTAGAGCTTCACCAGATCAAGGGCCACCTTGCGAACAGCCTTCTTCGCCCGCTCCTTGGCCTTGCTCCAGGCAGTGCCTCCCATCTTGCTGAGCTGAGGAGGTGTCTCGCCCGTGGCGCGATACCGCCCAAGGCTCCCCAGCTGATCTGCCGCGACGCGCAGGATTCCATCGGAGTACTGAACAACGAGGTAATCGCGTACATCGCCGGAGATCGCCAGCTTCTCCATGGCTTTGAAGCAGCCGACACCGTGGTTTCGATGCACCACGAAATCACCCGGACGCATCTTGTTCGGATCCACGGTCCGGCTTGCGGCCTTGCGTCTTCGACGTACATAGCCACTGGATCCGAGCGTCTGTTGGCCGAAGAATTCCCGGTCGGTGACCAGTGCGATCCGCCAGGCGGGCAGCTGGAAGCCTTCAAGTTCAGCCGTGCCACTGGTCTTCAGCGCTACGGGCGTGTTCTGTCCGACCAGTTGCTTAATCGCTGTGTTGTCGCCTGCATTGGGGATAAATCGACTGATGCAATCGTGTTCCTCCAACAGGGCCACAGCGCGGCTCGGCTGTGCTGACAAAAGCCAGACAGCTGTTCGCTCTTTTTGAAATCCCTTGATCAGCTCGGCCTGCTTACCGAACTGATTGGGATACGCGGGCACAGGTCGACTGGATAAATCAAAGCTGTTGGGATGGCTGTCTTCCTCGAGAAGTTCAGCCAAATCAAAGCCGCTGAAATGACCGGTCTGGTCGTAGGCCTCTTCGATGCTTCGATGCAGAAGAGGAGGCCAGAGTTGATCGCGCTCCTCTTCTGACAAACCGCATTCATCAGCAACCTCTCGGTGATGAACAGCAGCGTGCTCGAGCCATTGCTGCCCGTGGGCCAGGCCATGCCTCCTCTCGTCGATCACCACTGCCGTGCGTTGCGGCAGGTAATCGAGCAATGAGGCGGGTTGTGACCAGGCCATCCCCATCAGACGGCGCATCCCCTCCGGACATCCACCTTCGAGCAATTGTTCAGTGGCCTGCTCACCCAACAAACGCTCCAACCCATCGGGCATGGAGTCCCGCAGTGCATCAGCGATCAGAGGTCCAAACCCTGTGGGGGTCAGCCGAAGCTGCTCAATCGGATCGAGGGAACGCTGGGTTGCCGGATCAAATTCCCGCAGTTTGTCCAGGTCCTCCCCGAAAAATTCGAGGCGAACCGGCAGTTCGCTGCTGACCGGAAAGATGTCGACAATGTCTCCCCTCCGGCTCCAGGTGCCTTCCTGCTCAATGCTCGAAACCCGCTCATAGCCAAGCTGCGCAAGTGTTTCGTCGAGCTGTTCAAGGTCGATCTCATCTCCTTTTCGAAGCGTGCGACAAATGTCCTTGAGTGCGTCCGGTGGCGGCAGATGGGGTTGAAGACAGCGCTCAGTGGCAACAATGGCGTTCGATGCTGAAGCCGCTGGCTCACCAAGCAAGTCGCTCAGCACTTGCAGCTGGCCCCAGATGATTTCGCTGGTTGGGTCAAAGGGTTCATAGGGAGACCCCTCGCTGGTGGGATAGAGGCTGGTGCTTTTCCAACCCATCAGCTCAAGCAGGGAGGTCCAGCGACCAGCCTCTTCAAGGGTTGGAACCACCACCAAAAGCGGCCGTTCATCGCGCCGGGCCAAGGCACTGGCAACGAGGGCGCGACTGGCCCGAGCGGCTCCGCGCATCAGCAAGCGGTGCTCTCTGCCGGCCCGCTCGAGAAGTTCCCCGGTGAGGGCTCCCTGCTGGAGCTGAGTCACCAAAGAACGCAGGGGCATCGGACATGCGAAACAGCGAGCGATGATCCTCGCAATTGGAGGGTGGCTGCCGTTGCACTGGAACTCGTCTGATACTCCCTTGCGGGGAGAAAAAGACTTGGCTATGAGTACAGGTGTACGCACTCAGAGGCGTCGACCATGGCTGTGGATCACGGCCCAGCGGCTTCGGTTCATCAAGACCCTCCCTACCGCCATATGCGTCCCGGTCATTTTGTGATCGTCGGCGGCGAAACCAGCGCATCGACGAGCTGGTGGATGGGCCAGGTCGTTTCTTGTGAAGGAGCCATCGCAGAACCTTCAGGTGACGTTTACTGCCAGTTGACAGACGTTGAATCCGGTCTCCAGCGATGGATTCAGGCCAGAGAAGTCACGCAAGTGATCTGGGCCATGGATGGCTGGCCTGACGCCCTGGCGCCGTCCTGAGGAGATGCCGCGTTTTCGCTGTGATTCCTGTTGTTGTGGTCCAGCGATCGTGCTTCACCCACCACGGGGAGCCACGCCAATCTGTTCAAGCTGTGGAACCCCGCTGACCCGTCAGCCATTGGTGCGCCCAGTGGCCTTTCTGGTTTTGCTCGCCGTTGGAAGCGTTCTTGTGCTTGGCTCGTTTCCACTCCTGCTGGAACCTCGTCCAGAACTGGAAAGGGGGTCTGAAGTAAAAACGTGAAATCGAACGACCCAATCATGACAGGGCAAAGTGGCGGCGCAGTGAAACGCTTTTATGGCCCTGAATCAACTCAAGGCTTTCATCCTGAAAATGCAGCAGGATGAAACTCTCAAGCAAAGGGTATTGGCTGCGTCCACCGCCGACGATGTGTCCAAAATTGCTGTGGCGATGGGATATGAATTCAGCGGCGACGAACTGCTGCGCTTCAATGGCAACAAAGTGGGACAAGTCACCGTTGTCAAACCTGATCATCCAGGCGAATACCATTGATTATTGGAAGCAAAGCACTGAGGCGTTCATTTACAAAAACAGTGTTTAAGCACATGCTTGAATAGAGAGCTTTAGGCCTATTGATTGATCACGGGTTCGCCAAGGTCTTCTGACAGCGATCAATGTGCACTCTTTGAACCGGTTATATTCAATGTACTTTAAAATTAAAAATAATCGTCTTTTGAATGACAAAGCTGGGCACGGTTCAATTAAAAAAATTCAGCAGCTCAATACAGCTGATGATTCAAAAATTGTTCGGTTTCACAAAAATCTCCTCAACTTGATGATGAGAACACTAGGACTCGATATTTATTCAGTGATGCGGGTTCAGTTCTTGAAAGGATTTGGTTTAGGCGGCTTGGCCATCTGGCTCTTGATGGGTTGAGGCCGAGGCAGCAACAATGAACGGCATTGACCTGAAGTGGGTTGATCTGATCTATTTGTGGAGCTTATTCATGTCGAGGAGCGGTTGAGCAAGCAGTAAGCGCCGTAAACCGCCAACCCAAGCATCAGCCAAGGGAACAGAGCTCGTAGAACAGTCAGGCCCATCAGGATAACAACCACACTGATCGCAGTGTTTTTAACGAGCGATTTGCTGCTGCTGGTCACATAACGCCAGCGAGGGATCAAAGCCATGGTGGGTATCTAAGAATCAGCATCGCCCATGAAGACGAGGTTTTTTCTGGAAAATAATGATGATCAACAGTTTGACATTGATTCAGGCCTGCCAGGGTTAGTTCTGGCCACTCCACCTACCCCAATCAGCTGATGCATCAGCAGAGCTGTTGACCAAAACAAGCATCAAGCAACGGACAATCAAGACGAGTAAGCCCGATAGAGACAATTGTCCCCTGAAGTAGTGCTTAAATTCAGACCAAACAAAATGGCTGTACTGACCCGATTGGATCCATCATTAAACATCTTAAAAACAAAGCATTGATGACGTCACATCCTATAAGAATCAACCCGGGCGCCTGGCATGAAATGAATCCCCTAAAGCCAATACCTCTTGCATGTTTAGCGGTCATAAAACAGATCAACCTTGATGCTGTTACTTCCACGAATTTAGAGTTCCCATCAGTCTTCTGACTATTTGAGTGGTTTTAATCAGATTGACTAATTTGATTTTCGAGTAAAATATTGAATTGAAGCAACTGCTCATCACTTAATTGCTGCCGGCTTTTGGCCTGTAGATGTTGTTGAAGGAAACCTCTTGCCTGTTCACCCGACCAGCCGAGTTGGCGCAGCATTTGATCACCCTGCGTGATCAAATCCCCTCTCCGAATCGGGACGATGGCTTGATCCGGTTGGTCGCCAACGTCTAACTGGCGCAGTTGTCGCAGGTAGGCAACGAGATCGGCATATCGCGTCAAACGATGCCGGCCAGCATGCCCAAATGCTCGTTCTAGATAGATGCGTTCCTGATCTCTTCCCCAGCCGATGCGATTGATCTCAAAATCGATTGCGGTTAACTCCTCACTCCAGTCTTCAGGGTCGGACGGGGTTTCAGAAGGCTCTTCAGCGGCTTGATGATGGCGAGCTTGTTGCTCAGCAGGAGAACTCTGAATGGGAATGGAGGGAGCATCGATCCGCTCTGCAGCGGGCTGACCGATCCCTTCATGGGGCAAGTTCTGATCTGGGTTGGTGGGTTGAGCAGCAACGGGTGCGGCTGGACGTTCAGATGCTGATGGATCGGTTGTCTCTGGTTTTTGAGCTGGAGGGGATGGGGGTTGACCTGCCAGTGAAAGATCGTTCATCAATCGCTGACGTGCTCGATCTTCAGCTTCTTCAGCATTGGCTGCTTCGCCAAGACGACTCCCAAGACAGTGGTCAGCAGATTGCCAAGCCTCCACCCGTACAACGCAGCGGAGAGTATCGACGTGACAAAGCTCAGCTCGGAAACGCATGCCGCTGAATCAAACCTGCACTTTCTAGGCTGCCGTCATGGACATCACTGCTCTGCCCTCGCTGACTGATCTGTTCGAGGGAGCAGATCAATGGCGAGAGGTGCTGGCACTGCTTCCGGTGTTGGTGCTGTTAGAGCTGATTCTCTCAGCTGATAACGCGGTTGCTCTTGCTGCCATTGCCCGCAGCAGCAACCAACCGGAACAGGAACGGTTGGCTCTCAACATCGGCATCGGGCTGGCCATGGTCTTGAGAATTGGTCTGATTGCTCTCGCACAATGGGTCTTGCAGAGCAGTTTGATTCAACTTCTGGCAGCGTTTTATCTGTTCTGGTTGTGCATCAGCCACTTCATGGAGAAAGGGACTGATGATCAGGCCGACATCCTCGCTGGACGGGATCCGACGATCCAACGCAACCTGTTGAAGACGGTTGTATTGCTGGGGTTCACAGATCTGGCTTTCTCGATCGACAGTGTCGCTGCGGCTGTCGCCGTCAGCGATCAAATCCTGTTGATCAGTGTTGGTGCTGTCATAGGCATCATTGCTCTTCGCTTCACGTCAGCCCTGTTCATTCGATGGTTGGATGAGTTTCCTCGCCTGGAAACCGCAGGATTTTTGTCGGTGGCTTTTGTTGGTTTTCGCCTAGTGGTTCATGTTCTTCTTCCCTCTGTTAATCAACCAGACTGGCTTACTTTGATTGTTGTCCTTTTGATGTTCGGCTGGGGGTTATCAATTCGCAGAGTTGAAGCGACAACTCATGCAGGTTGATAACTTACTGAAGCAGTGATTAATGCAGCTAAAATATTTCTGTAAAGATACACCTTGAATTTCCATATGTAAAAAAGACTTATAAATCCTCTTCCGGTGCTGTTCCGGCTGGTGAGATGTTTCCCTCCGATCTTTATTTCATCTTCGGTTCAGATTCAATCATTCTGTGCGCTGCCCCCAGCAACACGGAATCATGTCCATTCATCGAATAACGATCACTCCATCGATCGTTGATACGACATCTGTCAGGGAACAGACCCTCCACTAGCTTTTGGAGGACATCATGAAATGAGCCACTGTGCTTGTTGAGCTTCGCCATGCCAGCAGTGATGCGCTGCTCGACAGGGTGGTGATGGATTCTCCACCCCATCCTGGACGGTGGATCGAATCAGGTGAAACCTCGTATTTGGTGTTGCAACGCCGACATCGCTACAGTCTTTGCAATGGTCGTTATGAAATCGCATCGGTTGCCCTTCTGGTCAAACCGCAGCAGCGTCCCAGAGATGCACGACACTGGAGAAACGGTTGGGTGATCGGTGATCCCCATTGCCGCTTCAATGCTCGAAGCCCGTTGTTGCGCTGCGCAGTTTGGCCTGAGGGACCCTGTGATCAATGCGAACACCGGGACTCTCAATGACAGAGGAAGCCTGGTTTTCTGCCCAGTTGATCCGCGGACATGGCGTGGCGTCCGGCCGCAGCGTTGATTCGCCCTATCCATCGGGGACCATCACGATGCAGCAACCCTTTTTTCTGGCTGAAGGGCTCGATCTCGGTGATTGTTGGCCTGGAACATTGAACCTGAGTGTTGCGCCCAGAGAAATCAAATTCTGCGACCCTGACTACTGTTTTCCCCTATTGAAGTGGACTGAATTACATCCCCCGGAAACCTTTTCCTTCTGGAGGATTCAGCTCTCCACACCCCAAGACGGAATTGTGAATGGCTGGATCTATCGACCGCACCCCGAAACAAAACAACGTCACCAGCAACCTTCCACGATGATTGAGGTGCTTGCGCCGCGGGTTCAAGGCATCAGTCCGGGATGCAGTCTCAGCCTTCAGGATCCACTCAGCCGGTTGCGTTGTGTTGATGGACCACGTCTGAGGGCTCAATTGCTGGAATTTCTCAAATTCAGGGTGCTTGCAGCACAGGATTCATTTTTCAATCAGACAGCTGCAACCACGGAGCGCAGAGTCTGGTTAAACGCTCATCACTGTCAAGCTCTGCAGCTGGATGATGTTGATTTGGATCTGGTCTGGAATCAAGCCCGAATGCTTTATATGGAAGACTGATTCAGGGACGCCGCTGATGCTGGTTTGTACATAACATTGGTCAATGCAGAGTCTGGCTGATGGCACCAGAAGAAATGTTCCAACGTGAATTGCTTCGCAGAGAACTGGATAATGTTTCTGATGCCAAGCGTTTGCGAGAAATGGCTTTGGAGCTCTATGACCTCTGGCAACGTCAGCGGACTGTGACCACACAGCTTGTTCGACAGGACCTTGATCAGGAATGATTTGTAATCTTGTTGTTAACCCAGTTGACTCCCTACTTCGGATTGCATCTGTTGGACGAGGGTCTGACCACGACTTCTTGATTTGCCCTCCAATTGTGCTTCCCGGATGAGAAGAGGGCAGCCGGAACTGCTGACGACGATGCCAAGATCCTGAACAGCAGCAAGAACTCTTCCAGGTTCATGTTTTCCCGTCGGCCATGAGCCGATTAACGCAGTTGCCTCTGCTGAGAGTTGATCAATCAGACGCTCTATCAGTGGTTCGGTTGATTGAATTTTGAGACGTTTCCCTTTGCAGTTTGTCTGGGCTCCTGGATACAAGCCCATCACCTGTCGGTGGATGGACAACGCTGAAGCGGACCAGTCGATCTGATAGTCGCCCTTTTTGAGCATTCGCGCGTAGGTGTGCTCATCGCTCTGAAAACGCATGTCCAGAGCCCTCCATCGCTCCGCTTCCGACCCGGGGCCGGCCATCTCGATGAGTGGTACTGCCTCAACCATCAGTTCAGCAGTCAATCGACTCAGGCGTTCTCCCAATTGATCAGCGTTTTCGAGCAGACCGATCTTCAACTTGCGTTCAAGCAGAACGGGTCCTGTATCAAGACCCTCTTCCATCGCCATGATCCCGACTCCGGTTTCAACATCTCCTTCCAGAAGAGACCATTGAATGGGGCCAGCCCCCCGCCAGCGTGGCAGAAGTGAACCATGGCCGTTCCAACATCCCAGCGGTGGTTGTTGAAGAACGTCCCTCGGCAAAATCTGGCCGAACGCCACAACGATGGAGGCATCGGGTTGCAACTCAGCCAACTGTTGCTGACAAGCACTGTCGTGTCGAATTCGTTCCGGGGTGAACACAGGGCAACCAATCTCTTCAGCTCTCTGTTTCACCCGTGATGGCACCAGTTGCTTGCCGCGTCCACGGCGACGATCGGGTTGGGTGACAACTCCGACAATGCTGTGGCCAGCAGCATGCAAAGCAGACAGGGTTTGAACGGCATAGGCCGGCGTCCCCCAAAACAGAAGCCGCAAGATCAGGCTTCCCCTGTAATGGACAAGCCATCCACCCAGACATGCGGAGCGACACCACGGGTGGTGATCTCTAGATCCTGCTCCAGGTGCACAATCGAATTCATCAGGCTGCGAATGTCTCCGGCAACGGTTGCCGCTTCAACGGAAATGCGTTCGCCGCCTTTGACCAACCAGCCATCGAACGGCAATGAGAACGATCCCTGGGTTGCCTTCACCCCGGCGTGAAGAGCGGAAAGATCTTCAATCAGAACGAAAGGATCCGTGCATGTGGTGTGGTTCAGAGCAGAACCACTGCTGATTCCTTCGCTGGTTTGAACAACAAACCAATCGGGACCGACGGACACTTTCGCGCCAAGCCCCGCATGCCCTGTGGGTTGAACTCCGAAGCTTCTAGCCGTTGCCTCGGAATGAAGGAAGTTTCGCAGTTTTCCAGCTTCAATCAGACACAACTTCTGAGTTGGTGTTCCTTCACCATCAAAAGGTGCCGCACTGAGATGACCTGGGTGAAGTCCGTCGTCGTAGAGCGAAAGGTAGGGAACAGCGAGTGAATCACCAATTGAGTCGCGATTGCTCAGGCTCACGCCATCCAGCACTGCGCGGGCACTGAACATGCTGCTGAAGGCACCGAGCAGAGAGAGGAAGGCCTCTGGTGTGAAGCACACGCGGTAGATACCCGTCTCGATGGGTTGATATCCGAGATGACTGACCGTTCGCTCGGCAGCTTCTTTGATGCAACCTGGAATATCGAGCTCGTCACTTCCAAGGGCAAGACGGACAGCTCCGGAGCTGCGGGGTTTACGACCATGTTCTTCGGCTCTGGCGTACAGATAAAGGCTGGCCTGCGTCCGTTCCATTGTTCGGACGGCGCCATCGCTGTTGAGATAAAGACTGGTGGAGAGGGATTCAGCCATGCCGTTGTAAGGAACGGTCTGAATGGCTGGATGGCGACCCAAAAGATCAGCCTCAGCATCCCGCAGCCTGGCAAGCAAGGGGAGGATGCCCTGACGGGATTTCAACGGTCGATTCAGCTCCGGCAGGGGAGCTGTCGCCAAAGGAGAAAATTGGGGAACATCATCAGGATTCCCGTATTGGCTTGCTTGCCTGGCACCATCGAGTGCCTGTTGCAGCCCACCATCGGAAAGATCCGTGGTGCTGGTGATTCCCACAAGCCCATCGCTGTTCCAGACACGAACGGTGATGGAACTCCGTTGTGAAGCCTTCAGCTGCTTTGCTTCACCACGGTCAACCTGCACTGAACAATCGTCACTGCAGGCCGCGCCCAGGTCCCAGTGCTGAACACCAGCCTGCTGCGCAAGTAACTGAATGCGATCCCGGAGCAGTACAGCGTTGAGAGATTGAGATGTCATCCTCAACGGCCTCCAACAGTGATCGTGTCAACCTTGATGTGGGGCTGACCGACGGTGACGAACACACTTCCGCTGACGGATCCACAGAACCCCGCTGCAAGATCAAGATCATTGGCGCACATAGATATTCTCGGCATGACTTCTTTGGCATCGCCGATCAGGGTTGCCCCCTTCACCGGACGCCCCAGCTGGCCATCTTTAATCAGATAACCCTCCTCCACGGAAAAGTTGAACTGACCTGTTGGGCCGACACTTCCGCCGCCCATGGCCTTGCAATACAGGCCATTGTCAACAGAGGAAATCAGCTGTTCCGGGGTATGCGGACCAGCATCGATGTAGGTGTTGCGCATCCGGCTTGCCGCTGCGAACGAATGACTCTGACGACGTCCGCTGCCGGTGCGTTGATGACCAGTACGGAGCTCTCCAGCTCGATCGCTGATGAAACACTGCAGAATGCCATCTTTGATCAGAACGGTGCGCTGAGGTTCCATTCCCTCGTCGTCCATGGCCAGCGATCCGAAAGCACCACTGCTGATTCCTTCGTCGATCGCTGTAACGGCGGAATGGGCAATCGATTGCCCCACTTTGTCGGAGAACGGAGTGGTGCCTCGTTCGATCTGCGTCGTTTCAAGAAGATGACCACAGGCCTCGTGGAAGATCACTCCACCGAAACGATTGGCCAGAACGACTGGCATTTGGCCGGCTTCCACATAGTCAGCACGCAACATCTTGCCTGCGCTTTGACAGACCTCTGCCGCACTGGCTTCCACATCCCAGGTGTGCAGATCATCGGGTCTGTCTGAGCTGCCGTAACGACGGCCAACGCTGGATCGGTGGTCGCCGTCAGCAGCGAGAACAGAAAGCCCGGTTGATTGGTGGAGCCTTATATCGCGAGCGAAGGTTCCATCCGATGCTGCAACCAGAACTTCCTGCCAATCTCGTGCGTAGCTACCGCGACGTACCTGCAGATGCTGGCCGAGGCGCTCCAGCTGAGCGGTTCCCTGAAGCAAGCGCGAGCTGGCATCTGCCATGGACGGGCATGTTGCCAGCCAGGTTTCCTTGTCATGGCCATAGTCACGCAAGGGGCTGAGGCCTTCAAAACCATTTGCCGTGCTCAAGGCACTGGCCTCCAGGCCAAGCATTGCGAGAGCCTGATCCAAGGAGCGGGTCAGACCCTCCTGGCTCAGATCGTTGGTGCTGACAAATCCGTCCCGACCGTCGAGAAACACGCGAATCCCAGCTCCTTTGGCAAACGTGGGATTAACGCTGGTGATCCGATTCTGCTCGGCAAGCAAACCAATATGGTCAGTTCTTTCAAGAAAAATCTCAACCAGATCGGCTCCAGCTGAAGAGCCACGTTGCAATAGAGCCTGGAGAGAATCACTCCAGGCCTGAGAAAAAGTGTCAGTCAATGGCTCAGCGGACAGCGGGCTGGAACTTGTCGCTGTCGATGGGAGACATCAGGAAAAGCTTGGCCATCACAGCACCGTTTCCGATCCAATAGGGCAGCTTGCGGAGCAGCTTCAGTGGCGCAGAAGCGCTGCTGTTATCGGCTGCCTCCAACGCGGCGTTATTATCCACCAGACGTTCAAGTCGATCCCAGAATTTGCTGTTGTTCACATCGAGAACAACAGGAAAAACACGAGCTGACGTTTCATTGGTTTTTTCAATCACCATCTTGTCGTAGGTGCGTGCATCAAGGCTCAGTGCTTCGTAGAACTCCTTTCGGGCAACGTCACGCACATACATCGTTGCGAAGACAGCCAAAAGGAAGAATCGACACCAGAGTTTGGCGATGGGCCCGCGAACAGTGTCGGGCTGAGCTTTCATCAGTGCATCGAAGAAATCACCGTGGCGATTCTCGTCCTGGCACCAGTTTTCAAAAAAGTTGAAAATGGGAAAGATTTTACTGTCGGGATTCTTTTCCAGATGTCTGAAGATGGCGATGTAACGCCAGTACCCAATCTTTTCCGAGAGATATGTTGCATAAAAGATGAATTTTGGCTTGAAGAATGTGTAGTCCTTGTTGGCCGTCAGAAAACCAAGGTCCAACTGCATCCCGAAGTCACTCATAGCCTTGTTAAGGAATCCCGCATGGCGAGCTTCATCCCGAGCCATGTGTCCGAAGCACTCAGCGAGCAGCGGATTTTTCTTCTTGATCCGGCGGCTTAGTTCCTTGTAGAGGAGAAAACCGGAGAACTCAGATGTGCAGCTCTGTTCCAGAAATTCAATGAACACGCGACGGGTCTGCGGATCGAGCTTGTCGGCAGCTCCATCAAATTCGCCGTTACGAACGAAATGGTGTCGGTTGTAATCCTTTCGGAATTCCTCGCAGATGGCTTCCAGTTCAGCCTCGTTGGGCTGAAGGTCCATGTCGGCCATGGCTTCGAAATCGGTTGTGTAGAACCGAGGAGTCAGGATCGTGTCCTTGACTGGATCCTTGACGCCAACGGCACTTCCTTTTGCGACGGCGGTGGGAGAGACCATCGGCTCCGATTTCACGCCCTACCAATCTAAAGCCGACCGCGTAATGCTGAGACGTTCAGTTACGTCCCAGCCACTTCTGCCCGTTCAACCGTTGCAGAAGACGGGACACCAGCAGGGGCAGGGTCATCCGTTTCTCATCAATGAGGAACGATTCCAGCAACGTGGGCTCACTGCCTGGCTCTGCCAGGGCGATGTGCTTCGGACTGTTGATGTTCTCCTTGGCGAAGCACACCCAGAAACGGCGGCCACCAGGGAGAACCCCAACCACCATTGAGCAATCACCACCGACTACGGGACGAGATTCTGTAACGCGTTCAAGCCTCTCTGGCTTGATGGAGTTTTCCCCCAACTGTTTTTCGACGGCTGGAATGAACAGCGTGTCGATGAACTCCTGAAAGGGTTTGTCTTCCGGCTTGGGGGGCTT
>QCTG01000022.1 GCA_003211235.1 Synechococcus sp. AG-673-B04 | reverse complement strand
TCAATCTCGTCAGCGGACACGCATCAGGCAATCAGCCTTAACGCTCATTGCCTTTGAGAGGGGAATCAAACGATTGTGGATATGGCGTGCCTGGCTCAGGGAGGAGTTCCGCGCAACGCACGAACCGAGATTGTCCTGCCGAAAAGCAGGCAGCTCCTGAAAGTGCACCAGCAATGGAGCCAACAACAACACGCCCAAAACCTTTCATCTGCTCCAATCGTCTGACAACAAAATCGCTAAAGGATGGTGTTTGATGCTGTGTAGACGGATTGTCAGGCCCGACCAACTCACCACTGCCGCCGGCACCAGTAAGTATTTATTATTTGCATAGATTCGCATCTTGTTCAAGAATTTAGGTAAAGTACTTAGATACAAAAAATAGTTTTTGCACTATTAGTAGAGAAGTCCAATAAGGAGGTCACATGAAGGGTTTTCTGAAATGGTTTGGCAATGCCTTGGCTCATGCGATGGGCGCAATTGACGCAGAAGAGAAAAGCCATATCCCCCCTCCAATAGGCACGAGTCCTTACCGAGACAAGCCGACAAAGGGAACTCATGATTACTGGGATTATGCTTAACGCGATTGAGGAGTAGCCTCCTCTTCAAAGAGTTTATTTATATCAACTATCCTGCCTGCCTCCTGCCGTCATTCCGGTCAGGAGGCATTCTCATATCTTGCGGGTCGGTCGTAGTCATGCTTTGGCCATTGGTCGAGCAGCTGCTCCGCCGACTCAACCCAACCAACCAACCAACGACTCGCCATAGAGCCTCAGGCTTCTATCGCCTGCCTGGATGATCTCAGGAACATCTGTATGAGGATGGGTACGCTGTTGGCTGTTATTGAACAGCTCTTTTCAGTCGTCAAAATAACCACCGAGGAACAGATCTTATTTGCAGCCGTTCATTGATTGCCTAAATCAAATGGGCACAAGTCTTTTTATAGACTGCGCCCAACATTTTCAATGGAGTAGTCTTAAAGCCCCAGGAACATTGCTGGCACACGATCGAGCATGTGGTTCCCTGATATTTGCAAGACCACGTTAATCATCATTCCTGCCAAGTGAGCACCGCCAACCAAGGCCAATCCTCGCCATAGCTTCTCATAATTCGCAGGTGGCTTGCCTCCAGCCCAAGCCATTGAAACTTGCACATATCCAGGCACACCCGGCACAACAATCTTGATTGGCAATGCTGCAGCAAAATTGCTACGTAGCAGACTGTCACTGCCTTTTGAGCGATCACTGGATGCAAAACTCTGTTCTAGTGCAGCAATTCTTGTAAAGTTGGCCATCTTCATTCCGCTTGCGGAAGTATACGAGCGTATGTACGGAACAGTGCTATCACCAAAGACTTCTGTGTATTCAGCGGAGTCGATAATGGAATCGATCAATGCATCAAAGCCTTGCTCTGACTGGATGGCAGTTGCAGTTGCAATTTCCTCTTGATCAAGCGGTGGTCGACCGAGCAGGTGCTTGAAGTTCAACTCAAGACTTCGGTATGCGGAGACTGCATAGAAGTAACGAGATTTATACAATTCACTTTTGGCCAGCTTGCGAATGAATTCCTGGGTGGATATGCGCCCGTCCGACAATTGCGCTTCCAGAACATCACAACGTTCATGAGCCATGATGTGTGCATTGCCTAAGACTTGTCGATACGCAGCAGCAATACATTCATCTAAAGCGTCATTATCAGACGCGACTAAACAATCGAAGGTGACCCGATGTGGACATTCAGCGTGATCCCGCGGGCCCATCGATATCCGCATCTCTCGGCAGGACTGCCGCAGGAATTCAGCGTTTGTCAGGGCAACTTTCTCTTTTCCATTTTGATGGCCTGCAACAGAAAAAGCCGATTCTGATGATTTGGACTCAGCACCAAATCTAAACTTGGGCGAGAGGGACGCGTTCATTGCTTGCCAAGGAATTAACAGGATTTGAAACGCAATGCACCGAGATCAAAGATTTTTTGCGGTGCAAATCAGAGCGATCCAAGTCTGAGGTTAATCTTCTTGGATCCAGGATTTATCTTTTTCGAGAAAAAATTCTATTAAAATATGAATAGATATATTTTGTTTTCTTGATTCTGCGGGTTGATCCCTCCAATCACTGCAATGCATGACGATCAACTCGCCAGGGCAATCAAACGGCCCTTCGCATCAACATCAGGGATTGAATTTTGCGAAATCCAGCTCTAAGTCCGCACTGTCATCCACTATCCATGGTCTGACGATGCATCTGGCTTGAACTGGTTCAGCAGCCAGCCTTCACCGCCGGCGTTCTCCTGCGCTGGATTGATCGAGCGGTCATTGATCGGCATGGCAGCGATTCTGTTGACCAACCGCAGCAAGCGAGCTCAGGTTTGGCTGCAAAATCGGTTATGCCCTTGATGCCTGCAAGGGCCACACTGTTGCTATGGCAAGAGACCAGATCCAAATCAGCATCCCTGCTTCTGACTACTCAAAGTTGAGATCAGCTCTTTGCAGGGTCGGTTGTGGCAATAAACCTGACAAGGACGAGGCAGCTCTGCTGCATGAGCTGATGAAAAGGTTGGAAGCCAGTCGCGGACAGCTGCTCAGTGGAAGCCTCATGGATGGGCTGGGCTCTTGAAGTGACCCAACGCTGCCATCTTTGGTGCATGACCTAGCCCTGGACGATCATCTTCACGGCATTTTTTCGGCGTATTTTTACCGACCTTGCTACTGGTGCCAGCTTGATGCGTTGATACGACTGCATTAGAGGCAGGCAACGATCGCGATGACGCGATCGCATCCTGCATCAATTAATTGTCCAAAATCAGGACATTTTGGCGAACAGTTTTTTGTGGTAGTCGACCACATCCTGACAACCAATTACAGGAGTGAAATCCATTTCGATGCCGAACTGAGCACGCCATGGCGCAAAGTGCTCAAAGACTTGAGCATCACTCTCGGCCTTAAACAGGATGGTTACCCGGCCGGCACCAGGAGCATGCACACGGAACAACATCTCAAAGCCATCGAAGTTGTCCAATTTGGCCATCTCGCCTGAATCCCATAACTCACAAAAGCTTTTGTAGGCAGCTAGTTGACCGTCGATCTCAGGAAAAACACAATCCGCGAGATACATCTGCATTGGAGGCCGAAAAGAGGGGCATCCAAGTCGTAGCCACCATCAAGACTTGCCACTGTTCAAGTGCTCATGCTGTGACTGATGACTTCCGCGATCGAGTGCTGCACCGCAGAACTTGCGCCAAAGAGGAAGGCCGCCCTTCCCGGTGGAAAGACGGCCTAGCTCGCTCGTTTGTGCATGGTTCAACCCATCACTTCAGGAAAGAGAGAGGGTCGAAGCGTCTGGCTCAAGGCGCCCTGGGGCCATTTGCTCTAGGGGATGGGTCGTTTTCTCCGAGGGCACCTGAAGCGGTGCAAGTGGAGCGTCGCTTGGCGTGACGTAGCTGATGTGTACCTAGCCAAACGACCAACCCTGGTCATTCTTGAGACTGTTGGAGCAGGGGCCAGAAAGTCAGTCTGCTTCTGTGATCTGCTCAGGTGGAGTGTCGTCCGTCAAGGCTCCTCCGATCTCGATGGACTCACTTTGGCCATCCGTGAGGGGCGAGGCAATCAGCCGTCCTGCTCATTGCCCTTTGAGGCAAATCGACCGAATGTGGAAATGATGTGCCTGGATCCGAAAGCAGCTGCTCACAGCGCTAGACCAGGCCCCTTCCCACTGACTAGAGCGCATGTAATTGCATGGGTTCGAGGGGAGAGGGCTGGCTGATTGATCGGGACAGGATGTGGGTCTGCCGGTTTCACCGTGACGAGAAGACCTGGCTGCAGAATCCGATGGTGTTTGTTGACCTCGGCCGGGGAATGCCAGACGGTGAACAGCGCTGGCTGGAGTTACTGCGCTCAGGCTGGTCGAGCACCGCACCGGCCTGGCTCAGACGGCTTCTGCGCCTGAGGAGTCTTCTGCTATTTGAGTCTTTTCAGCGCCTGAATGACAGGCCAAATCGATCACAGAATCCAGCTCGTACGACTGCCTTGCCTTGCCTAAAACATCAGAAACGTTACGCCTGCCTGCCTGTTGAGCCTCTTCCAGAGACTTGAAATGACCAATCAAGTCATACGTTGCTCCATCAATGGTCGCGGATACTGCGAACTGGCGACCACCAACTTTCTGGACGCGCCAGCGCATCAAGCAGGCCTGAGATGACGACGAACGATTCATACCCCCTTGAGATTTGAGAGGGAAGATTATGCTTACTGAAATCAATTGAGCGGCGAAGCTTATTATTCTGCAAATAAGTATTTTCATCCATTCCACTTCAGCCCTTGTATTCGCTAAGCATTAATACCCTCAAAAGTTTTATGTGCCTGATGACGCAGAACACTTGAAGTTCGCCTATTAAGCGGAAGTCAACTTAGGAGATAGCCATGGGGTTCACACTTCCAACCATCTCAATCGGAGCTGTTTTGTATATCTGCTTTCACTTTCTGCTGGCGCCAATCTTCGGATAAGGCCTAGGCATTATTGCCTGAGTGTATTTATTTCTTTGCAGTGAATTTGACCTTCAACAACTTTCGGCATAGATAGCCCCTGGTTGTTGAGGTTCAAATGCAGGAATACAGACGCCTGGCCAATCAACCTTCCATCCAAGATCGCTGGAATGTTGTAGACGAGTACACCACTTGCCTGATGGAGTGCGATGAAGCGGATCAAACATGCACCTTGGTCTGCATGCAGCTTCATCTGGATGTGAACGCGTCTGTTCCCCCAACAAGCGCCTTCGTCTGAACAAGGCCGCGTTTGATCGGCTTGTGGTTCGTCAGTGCTCAGTTTTTATCTGGGTTTCGACTGCTCTGGCCACTGATGCCTGAGGCGATCCAACAGTCAAAACTGCAACGGTTGCGCCACAGCCATCACGCTGCCGACAGCAACCGTTGCAGGTGGGTGCGAGGGCAACCCTTTCATCGGCAAGGGCGTTCGCCTCGCTTCAACTTCACCCACATCGCTTTCTCAAGCGCAGTGAGCTTCGGTTCTTTTTCGTTCAGAACGGCACTGGCACGGGCTTTGGCGTCGTAGATGTATCGCGTCGTGCGATCGAGTTCATCGAAGGACATGGCACTCAGGTGGATGACCTATCGGTATTGGTAGCGCTGAAACACAGTTTTGGGTACCTTTTGCACCAAGTTGCTTTTCCCTGGTTTCTCCTCATGCCGGTTGAAGCTGAAAACCGATAGACGTTGGTTGAAGCACTGATGTGTGGTCAACGCCGTGAGCTCAAGCCAGCTCTCCGGCTACCACCTTCTGCCGGATCGCCCGCAACAGCTGCCGCAACCGCTCCCCTGGGCCCCGACCACAGCAACTGATCAAAGCACCGGCCCCGTGGAGGCAAGCCCTGCCAGGCATCACGACGGCTTGAGAGACCTTCAGGCCGCAAAACAAATCAGCGACATCGATACGATTGCCCCCGGGATTTGAAAACATGACAACGATCTGATATTCCAGCTTGAACAGCTCATGCTCAGGGAATGACGGCAAAAACAAGCGAATCCATCGAAGTTGTGGCCGCGATCATCGTGACGGCTGGACTGGTGATGGGGAATCTGCTTCTGTTTGCGCCCCTGAGAACAGACAACAGAACAAAACCCCCAAAACCAGTAGTGCAGAGGGATACTGCCCCTGATCCAGCACCTGAAAAGGCCTTTGCAACCGCTGCAGCACAACCCGCAGCGGGCAACAAAAAATACAATTAGCCGTGCCTAAAAGAACACAAACAACAGTCGTGTTCTTAGGCCTCCTCCAGCGCAGTAATGAGCCTTGACGACCTTTTCCTGGGATGACTTTGTCGGTGTCTTGAAGAACACAGACATCGAGTTTCATCACCTCAAGCTGGTTCAACTCGCCCAGGCGATCCTGGAATCAGGGCGCGGCAGCTCCGACCTGTTCCGATTGCACGGCAACCCGTTTGGGATGAAATATCGCCGCGAGATGTGCGGTGTTGCCATCCCGATCCAATACAGCGCCCACGACGGCGAAGACGTCTACTGCAAGTTCGACACCCTGCAGGATGCCGTCGACGGCTACTGGGTATTCATTGATCGCCCTATCTATTCCGGCTGGCGCACCAGCGTTGCCACGGAAGCCGACTACATCGATTTCATCGCCTTTGCGGGCTACGTGGGTGGAGACGATGCGGCGAAACAGCACTACGTCACCAAGGTGACCAACCTCTTCGGGGAAGCGGCGACGCTGTTGGGCTCAAACCCTGCCGCGCAGCCAGGGGCAACGTGGAACAAAAATGGCGTGCTGCTCGAAATCGGCCACGGGGTGACCCCCAGCGGCGGCATGGATCCCGGGGCGATCGGGATCAATCCCAGGAACGAATACGAACTGAACAAAATCGCGGCCGTCGCTGCGCAACGGCTGATCAGGCAGGCCGGGTGTCCTGTGATCTCACCGATGCGGTGGCCAGCCTGCGCAGCCTCGGTGAACGCGCCGCCGGTTACGACGTGTTCTGCTCGATCCACCACAACAGCGCCTCAGCTCCGGCGCAGGGTGCGGAAGTGTTGGTGTGCAAGAGCAAATCGGACCCGGACGATTTGCAGCTTTCAACAATGATGAGCGCCGAAATGCCGCAGAGCTGGGGATCAGGGATCGCATTGCAGGGGGCCGGGATCCACGCCTGCACCTGGGAATCCTCAAGGGTGCGGAATCGACAGATTTTCGCGTGTCCGTGCTGGCCGAGCTCTATTTCATCCATGTCCCCATCCCTGATGTGGTGGATTGGAGCACCAGGGGCGGCGAAGCCGTGGCGCGGGCGATCCTCAAATGGCTTGCAGCCAATCCATAGCGTCCGGTTCAACAATCAACCAACGATCAGCCGCTGACTAGCTGAGAACTCGGCGCACATTGGAGGAATACGTAAACCCATAGCCCTGATCCATCGAACGGATCTCACCTTCCGCACTGGAGAGGCTGCTGGTGAGCATGCAGCGTTGTTAGTGATCGCAAACCCGGAACTGGCCATCAGCGAGTTTTTCGATCGAAGAACCATTCGCTGTCTGGGTGATCAACGCTGCTGTGGATTGCATGGGCCGTGGCGAAAGTGCGAACCCGTCTTGTCATGGCTGGCTCTGCCCAAAAAAGACGTATCAGGCCTCACCATCGACAAACGAATAAACGCGAAAGCAAGGCCCAAGCCCAACCATCCTTCGTGTCGTTAGCGACCACGATCCACAAACAAATCGATGAAAATGGCGCAATTGCAAAATCGTTGTGGCCAGCCGACTGCGTCGCGCCCTGGGTCAGCTGAGCGACAAAATGACCCGGCGAATGCCGCGGTGGCCGGAAGGATCCTGGCCTGATTCTCTCCAGCGCAGCCCGTACCGAGTGCGTGCATCAGCCAAGGATGTGATCAAAACCACAGCCCAGGCAGCCATGGACTTCGGGCGCAAAGCAGCGCGAGCAAGCCTGCAGAAAGTGCGGGAAAACAGCAGTAAATGAAGAGCGGGTTGTTCACACTCTCCATCCTGCTGTTTGTGGCTGAGATCAGCCTGACGACGCCATTGAATTGAGCAGAATCACTCAGCCTGGGCAAACCGATTCATTCGCGACCAGTTGAACTGAAGACGACAGCCATAGATACAGATGGAAAGGCTGACTTCTTGGAACTTGGTCTCACCAACAACAAGGCCGATGGAATTCCTCATTGCTGGTTGCTTCATCGTTCCCCTGTCCGCCCTGTGGATCCAGACGTAGGAAGATGACAGCGATGAAGACGAGATCGATTTCCTTTGATTCGACCACCCCCTGAACCCGCAGCATAGCGAATCCTCTGCTGCTACTGGTGTTTTGACAACAACTGAGCCCAGGCCACAAGCAACAAGGTCTGGCACCGGGCTCTGTAGAGCTGCTGCCTCAGGGCAGACCTGGCTCAGGTCCGGGACGACGGCAAAGGCGTTGTTTGCAATTCATGCATCAACAGATCCTTGGACAGAAGCGTGAGGGCCACCCCCATCAGCGCAAGGGCTAAACCCTGATTTTTGTCTGAAGCGACGGCTACATTCCGGGAAAGTTCCAGATGTTTTTCCCAGGAAAAATGCATTCCGCCTAGTCGCTTCAATACTTTCTAAAGCCATCAGCGCTTGCAATCACACTGATCAGCACCATTCGGAAATGTTCTGTAATGACGGCAATGTATTGAGCTGATCATTGATCCTTTAAATCGGTTGCAATCACTACGCTTTTGATTTGCTGAGATAAAAGTTCTGGGGTACGTTCTGCGCACAAAGCCACAAGCCAATGGAACCAATTGCGTTGACTCTGGGCCAAAAATTTGAAATCGAAAAATTCTCTAGAGAGATCGACAATTCAGAAGATCTCCAGGCACTTCGCGGTATCGCTAAAGACCTTTTAGTGGCCTGGAAACAACAGCAAGCCGCCGCCGCCTGGGCATTTCGTCAGAGCCAAGGCCTCTGAACAGTTCAGAACCAAATGTTCAAAACCAAAAAGTTCCAAACCAATCAGCTCAAAACGCTCCTGCCTTCAACTCCGTGAACAACGACCAAATGGTGACCACCCTCGCGATGGAAGCTGACGCGCTGCGACTGCTGCAGCGCGTTGTGGCGGATGCCTACGACAACTGGCCCGGTGGTGATGCCAACGAGCAGGCCTGCCTGCTGTTGATGAAAAATCAGCTCTATGCAGCCCTGATGGATCATCTTTTCGAGATGGGTTCCATTTGAGTTGTGTTGAAGCAAGGTTTGGCCCCCAATCCGCAAAAACACTCATGTTGAATACTCCTCCACGGCAACAGAATTAAAGTCGATTGCGGAGCTCACCATGCAAACCGATCGCTCCCGTTTGCGTGAGCTCGAAATCCGTGTTGCCAATCCGCAGCACTGGAGTGCAGGCGAGAACCAGATCAACGTTGAAAATCTTCGCCAGCTGCGCTTTCGGCTCGATGACCAACTGAAGCGTCTGCGCCAGCAAAGATCATCAAGGCCCTAAGGCGCAGCTTCAATCCGTTGACTGCGGGCGATCAGCTGCGTTCGGGCCCTCAGATGCTGATGCCTGCGGCAGGGCCTCACGTAGAGATCAGCGCTGTTTTTCCAGAGGCGCGGATAGGGCCAGCTGCGCTTCAAAGCAGCTGAGTTGGTGGTGCGGCAACACCACCAGGCCTGAAACCATAAGGTCGTGAGCCCGCAGATCAAACCGGTCATACCCGCATGATGTGGCCCACCGGGGCGGCGTCAAGCCAGGCAGCAAGCCCCGTGGCAACGGTGGGCTCTGCGATCAGATGTAAGCAACATTGCAGGCTGCTTCTGCTCAAGCCAAACCTCTGCCATTGTTCGGCTGAAGCGTTGTTGCGTTGATCCTGAACCGTTGAACCATGATCAAGATCATCTGGCTGATCGCCACGGTTTATTTCATGAGCCGCCTGTTTAAGCGGGTTTTCGCTTCGGTTAAGGAGATCAACAACGAGGTTCAGGCCAGCGATGTGATCGTTGACGTGGAAACGGTGGAACCAACCGAGAACAACTGATCGCTACACCTGATCTGAGCAGACCGGTTGATGGGCCTGTTGATCAGCCATCCGCAGCTTGCGTGCTGGGCATCGATGCCGCCTGGACCACCCATCAACCGAGCGACATCGCTCTGGTGCAGGCCTCCGCATCCGGTTGGCAGTGCCGGGCCCTTGCCCCCAGTTATGCCGATTTTCTGGATCTGGCCAGAGGAGTGAACTGGGATCCAAAGACCAGGGCCAGAGGCAGCGAACCTGAGCTGGCGGATCTGCTGAAGGCCAGCCGCTCGCTGACGGGACGCAGTGTTGGATGTGTGGCGGTCGACATGCCACTGGCAACGACTCCGATCTCCGCCCGTCGTGCCGCGGACAACGCCATCGTAAGCCGTTTCGGACCCAAAGGCTGCGCCGTTCACAGCCCATCGGCGGACCGTCCAGGCCCCATCGCCGACCGGTTCCGCGCCGACTGCAGCAGCCTTGGCTACGAATTGCACACCAACACCGGCCGTCCCCAGGCCTTCCCGGCCCTGATCGAGGTCTACCCCCATGTGACCCTCTGGCGTTGCTCCACCGCAACTACCGCGTGCCCTACAAAGTGAGCCGCTCGAACCAGTACTGGAAAACAGAGCAGCTCTCGCGGGGCGAGCGGATTCAACGCTTGCTGCGCGAATTCCAGGCGATCAAAGCCGGGCTCGATGCACAGATCAGCGGCATCCCGTCGTTCATCCCGATGCCGGCGGAGGTCACAACCCTGGCCTCGCTCAAGCCGGTGGAAGACATGCTCGACGGCCTGATCTGCGCCTGGATGGGAATCGAACATCTCGAAGGGCGCACCACCGGTGTGGGTGATGCCACCTCCGCAATCTGGGTGCCTAATGCCTGCTGTCCTCAGCCCACAGCACCTGAAGCTGGAACTGGCCCTCGCGGCGGAAACGGATGCCTTCCGAGCTGTTGATGCTTTGATAATGATGGCCCTGTTCCGTGGCCGGAAAATGAAAGGCCCGGCCACCGAAGCGCACATCCACATTCCCCTGGCGCTTGCTGAACCAGCAGGGGCCCGTCTCCGCAGGGGTGCTGCCGTGCGGGGGCATCAGATGGCAGCGGGCTTCGGTGCTGTCGGCCAGCATTGGCAACGAGTGGCCACGTCGACAGCACTGAAACCGGCGAGCAGCGCAAGGGCCGAAAGCCAGTGTGAGCGCAGCGCAGGACTGGCTGTGGGATCAACTATTGAGCTTGAACACGTCTAATAGTAGTCATAGCAACAGGTCTCAAGGAAAAACAGGCGTTGGACTTTTGTTGGACTTATTTACAAACCAAGACAAAGCACCGCTAAATCGCGACTGATAGGTGCGAAAGATAGGCAGGTGTAACATTTGCTACAAACCTAATCAAGCACTAGCACCACCACTATTGAGCAGGTTTCAACCAGTCAAAGGTGGATGAGCGTCAGTTTCAATAGAGAAATAGAGGTAATCACAGCAGGGAACAGAGGAGAACACCAGTTATCACCGCTCCGGGCTTCGCCATCCGCTTCTTCACTTCTCTAGTGGTAGGTGGTAGGTGGTAGGTGGTTCAGGGGTCATTGGCTCAATTTGAGCTTTTGACCCTTTCTCCCGTCGCTTGCGTGATTTCACAGCTTCGGGGTCAGTTGTGAAGGAAAGAAGCGATAATGATTATCATTCTCGCCCAGATAACAGCAATAGTTTTTCCAACACTTACTAAGGTCCCACTTACGCAACGGAAGTGAGGCAGTAGTTAGACAACAGCAAGCCTGATTGTTAGACAACCACCAGCCATCAGCTCATACTCACACCTACAAGGCTCTGTATCAAGCGCAAGAGGTAGTGGATAAGCAATACATAAGACAAGAGCTATGACGCCATACAGAAGCACACAAGCATCACTGACACACAGCCTAATTAAGTGAGTTGGACGAATCAGCCAAAGTGATTATTGAACAAGTCAGGCCTGCTGGAAAGTTGCGGTATTAGTCGCCCCTAAGCCAGAAATAAATCACCACAGCAGCGAAGCAAAGATACCTACATACCCATAGATATTGTTGGATGGCAGAAAATGAAGGGTGGGTATAGGGGCAATTTGCGTCCTAGCACCATCGTTATAAGAGCTCCGACATTTTTGTTGAAATTTGAAGGCTAGAAGGCTGATTTATGGGGTTAGTGAGACCATTGACGCAATAAAAAGCCCCTGTCAATGCAGGGGCTTTGAGGGCTAGGCTTTACGATCGTTATTGAATCTTTCGATCGTTATTGATATCAAACTGGATGCGTTTGTCAACCTTGTCAATAGATCCCCCAGCTGCGCCTTCCAGCTCCTCGTCTGACAATTCTACCGGTTCTGATTGCATCGATTGAATATCTTCAGTGGTAATTGCAAACCCAGCTGCTTTAGCAATTTCCATAGCAGCTTCCGGGGAGGCTGCTGCTTTGAGCTTTTCCTGAAGGCTGGTGTCGCCTTTGACCTTCTCTAGGAACGCTTTGAGTTGCTCTTCTGACATTGATCATGGAGGATGAACGTGATGCTGATAGCAATATCAGTCGTCAGGTGATGTTCCTGCCGTTACACCAGTCAGCAAATTCTGTTGTTGAGCCACTTTCACAGCCACCAAGTCCATCACCAAGCATTTCCCAGCTCTGCCTCAATCCTTCTTCTGCCGTCCCGCAGCGGTGGTTTCACCAGACTTGGTGGGCTGCAGATTGGTGAAACGCCAAGACGACAGCAGTCTGCTTTGGGGGGGTGATTGTGGAAACAGAGGCGTATTCCCAGGACGACCTCACCTAACTCTTAACGGTTTTTAGGAGGAAAATCACAATATGGAGGGAAGCTAAGTTGGGCGGAATTAACTTGGCAGCCCCCAGCAACGCCTTCCAGCTCTTCATCTGATAATTCTGTTGATGGAGCGATATTCAAGTCATCAGCAGAAATACTAAATCCCTCCTCTTTGGCAATAAAAACCACAGCATCGGCATCAGCAGCTGCTTTCAGCTTCTCCTGCAGACTGGTGTCGCCTTTGACCTTCTCTAGAAAGGATTTGAGTTGCTCTTCTGACATTGATGATGGAGGGTGTATATGCTGTTAGTAGCAATATCAGTCTTCAGGTGATGTTCGTCCAGTCACAGTTCTCACGGAGAGAGGGCTTAAATAATGTTTAGTGCCAGGTATTGAAGGCTGATTATTGAACCTGTAAGGCGTTGAATGATCTATTAGGTAGATTGTATCTACAACACAAATAAGACGCTATACAGTGGCTTGTAGGCTAGGTATAGAGGCTCCTAGGCATGAAAAAGCCTCTGTAGTTTTGAATTATCAAACCGCCACTTAGCAACACCGCCGGAGAAGTCCAGGTGAGGGTTAGCTGGTCTGGTTGATTCTTGAAAAACAGGTGCAGCGAATATTTGCAGAGATTGAGTGTTAGCGGAATTTGTAGAAATACGTAGTGAAGATTTCATGGTTTTAAATAGCTGTAATGGTAATTGGTTAGTGTAAACATTGCTTAGATGCAAGATTCAAAAGCAATGAAGCGTTAGTCAATCAGAAGGAAGTCTGTTAGATGATTAAAAAAGATGTCACCACCTACGAGGTAGGGACAATTAATAATCCCTAGTGTCGCCAGGAAACGATAATAACTAAGCATTGGACTTATTTGATGAATGGAATGCGCTGGTAATGCTCCAGCATCTGAGAAGTTAAGTACCACCCATACTTGTTCTAAGAGTATCTTTACCATTCCAAAAACTGGTGCAAAACAAGGTTGCTCCAGTTAGTGAACTTTCCAGTGTAAATTCCATACTTGTTTAATGTCGCCATGGCACGACAAACAATCAGCTAGAAGCAATCAATAGCATCTGAATTACCTTCCATAAACATCTGAGCAGCGTGAGCTTCCCATCCGGCTAGAGGCTGATTGTCATCGATCGAAGCTAGGTGTTCCTTAAATTCAGCAGCAGTACCTTCTATAGTGCCTTGGGATTTACCTGATGAACGAATAGGTTTCATATAATTAGGCAACCCTTCGGGTGTCGCCTTAGCAACGGGATGCCGTTTAACCTTGTCTGGAACGTTGGTTCCCGTTTCAACCCGTAGGCGAGACGACAAAGGTTTTTGAGTTTTATAATTACCGTAGGTCATGAGTTATCTGTTTTATAGAAGATATAGTCAATGTAGGATTTACATGCATCAAGCAGTGTTTGCTTTGTAACTAGCTCTACATCAAGAACACTTTGAAGCTTTAAGGCTAGATTGATGTTGAAGCTATCTCGACTATTGACAAGATCCGAGAACACTAGATTGCTAAACCCAAGCTGATTATCTAGTTCATTAATTCCGCCGTAGCTGGTTGCAATAACTAGACCACCAGTACCTGTTGATTCAGATGGTTGGATAGAGTTTCTGCGTTTGTAATAAGCTTCTTTTAGTTTTTTACGTTGGGCATCAGTGATTCGTATGCGAGCACTAACAAGAATTGGTAAGGGATTATCTTTAAATTGATAGGTCATGATCAGTCAAGTGTTTTTTTGTTCCTGGTTTTAGGTGTCATAGTTTCAGTAAGACCACGCTTACTGAGGTCTTTCTTAAGAGCCTTTGTTAATTCCTTATCAACAGGTGCAGCAGTAGGTTCAATAGGCTCTGGTGTCGGTTCTGGCGCAGGCTCAGGAACAGTTCCAGGTAGTGGATCAACTACATACCTAAGGCGACCTTCAGTCTGTTGATTTCGCTTGTATTGGTTTTTTCGGTAGTCGCTGTCTTCTAGGTCTACCCATTCACCACCAACATTAGTTTCTACCTTAATAAGAGGTTTTCCATCAATCGGATGAATTGGCATCAGTAAGACCTCCTAGCAATACCAGTAGGAGCCGTAATCTTTTTACCCTTTACAGCAGAACCACTAAGGGTAGAAGGTGCTGAAATCAGAGGTTGTCCAACATTACTATCTAGGAATAGTTCCTGGATTTTGCTATGAAGAAACTCCTTTACTTCAACACCTTTAACTGACGCCATACGTGTCAGCTGTGCATTTTCAGCAGGAGACAAGGTTAGAGTTACCTTGACGGGCTTCAGCTCTTTAATAGCTGCTTCTGCGGCTTTAGTCTCAGTGTCTTGCTTAGGCTTCAATACATCAGCGTTAAGCAGTTCAGTTAGTGTGGTTTCATCAGACAAGTCCAGTTCGGGTGTCTGCTCATTAGGTTGGTGTTTAAATTTAGGCATAGTTCAGTATTCAATCAGTTTTGGTTTTGGAGGTATTGGTAAATCTGGATTACTTCATCAATCGGATGGTTCTCTAAGACATAAGCAATTGCTTCCTCAGCAGTCATAGAACCATCGTGAAATGATGCTGTAGCAGAGCAGATAGCGGAATAGACAGGATTAGAGCTTTGATGCTCTTCAGCGGCTTGTAGCCAGCCATAAGCCGTTTCCATACCATCAGGCTCTGCTTCAAGCATGGGTTCAATAACGGCGTCAATCTCTTCTTCTGTAACCTCAGGTGCATCAGTGAGTTCTTCTTCACTAACTGGCGCAGGGACAGTTAAGCGGTATTCCTCCATCAGCTCCTCAATAAGAGGAACATACTCATCAAAGTTCCCACCATCAATCTTCTTATTAAATGAGATTATCCATTCTTGGGTCTTATTATGAAGTGCATACTCAAGAGCATCTTGGATGTCTGGATATAACTCCCTGATAGCTTGCTGATATTCCTCGTCGACAGAAGGTTGGTAGTCTAAATCTGATTGAAAGTCTTGTTCTTCAATTAGATACTCACGCTCACCCGTCTCTTCGTTCTCCTGATACGGTGTTTCATACTGACCGCCTGGACGACCGTAAGAAACAAAACCAGCATCCGTGTTGCAAGTCCCGTCATCATTAACACCGGGACTATATGTCATTGCTTGATTTGGCATAATAAATAATTCTTTAGTTCAATATCATTAGAAACGCATTATCTTTAATGGTTAGTATAAATAGTAAGAGTAGTAATTAGGTGCCGACAAGGCGAGACAGAAGTAGCAGGTAGGAACCCACAAGCGAATGAAAACCTACCTACAAACGAGAACACATCTCAAACAAGACGAACACTAATCGTCAAGGGAAGATACAAACTAGAAACGAAAAGAAACTAGAGAAAATCATCCGTCGTAAAAAATACTCTGAGTGTAGAGTTTAACGACATCCACTAATGGTCGTTCAGATTAGAAATCTATGCCGTCAGGACTAGGTGGGTGGTTTGCCCAATACTCTTCACGCTCTTTATCCAAAGCTTCAAAGTCCTCTAGATATACATCACAGTAATCACAAGTAAGATAGATGCGACCGTCTTTGGTGTCGTGGAAATGAACTTTGATAGAAGCTTGGTTATACATCTGGATGTATCTCTCATCCTCTAAGTTTAACTTAGGAGCACAGAATTGTTTAGGCTGCTTACAGTAAAACAATCCACTCTTAAGTTCCCAGCAAGGCTTAGGTTCCTTATCCCAAGGGTCTGAATAACGGAGATACTCCATTAACGATTGCTCACCCATCTCTGCTAGTCGTTGGTGGTCACCAGTAGTAGCAGGAGCAAAGGTGAAATAGTAATCACCTGCATAGTTAGGAGTAGCAATATATTTAGTATCCTCTAACAGGACTTCAAGAGAAAGCTGAGTGGAGTATGGGTCTAGTTTGGCTTGATAGTTTTCGGTAATCATAATCATTCATTTAGTTTAGTCAGACGCAGATAACGCTATCTACGCCATATATATCAATGAACTGTTTAGAGACACCAATCAGTGTTCGGTCACCAGTCTGTTCTTTTACACCAACAATCCGATTAACTTGAAGCGACTGTGGAATAGATGGACAGTAACCAGTGTTAATAGCAGCAATACGCTTAGCAGCGTTGTTTGCTTGACCAATTACAAAGCGTCCATCGTGAAGCTGAAGAACGAATACATAATCAGCTGTGTATTTCCTGGTCTGCTCTTGCTGGGTGGTGGTTGAAGAAACAAAAGTAGAAAGCATTTAGGTAACAGTTAAACAACTTTGAAATGTAGCAATAATGTTTTACCTGTTGGCTACAAACAGGACTAATACAACTGACTCCAAGGTAGTAGTAATAGAGGACATTCTGATTGACCACCTTTGGTGGGTTTCAATCAAGATGTCCAGAATTACAGCTCCTTTGCGCCAGTTATAAATAGATTTAAAACTTACGCACAGGCATTAGTAACAGTGTTAATTCAGATGGTCAGTATTGCTTCGCAATCTGGACTATTTAGATTAACCGGGTTACATCTCCTTTGCGTCAGTTTATCTAGTAGGGATAGCTCGCATTTGCTCCCGCAAATACTCACTATGTAGCTACTAGATTTGTTGTCTTAAGAAGGTTTTATAGGTCTTCTTATTTATCCCTATATGTGCTTACCCTCAGGCACCTGTTACCGCAAGGGATTACAGCGACTAAAAAACATCAAAAACAGCAAAACTTTAGCTAAAGATATAGTTTGAGTGTCTAATTAGGTCTAAATCAAGGTCACCAATTATCGGTGGTGCTGAATGTGGTTCTATCGGTAAATCATTATCCATACGAAATGTATCCCATACAGAGTGCCTACAAGCGTCTATAAGACCTTGCTTAAGCCGTTCCACTTGATAGTCCATAGTCTTACCTGGAGCAACCCCACAGGCGTCGTGGATGCCTACAAATGGATGTTCTACATCCCACAGTGATTCACACAAAGCAGCAGCATCAGTGAGGTGGGTAATGTTTGCTGTGATTGCGTTGAGTAGTTTCTTACTATTTGGTTCTGGTAGGTCTTCATAGACCGCTTCCTGCCGATAAATAGCAGAGCCATAGTGAATAGTATTAACCCGTTTCATCCGTTGCTTGGGATACTTCAGGGTCATCACAGAGCCGTTAGAGCTGGTGTAATTAACCTCCTTCTTACCTGAAGCCAGGATTTCTGATGTCCGCTTACGGAACCAGGAGACAACAGAGTTGATGGAAGAGACCTTATCCAGCGCAACAGTCCAGAGGTCACATAGAACATCCATCTCTTCATCAGTAAAATGAAGGTTAGCTTTCTTCAGTTTGTCTTTGTTGTAGTTGCGTAAGTTCCTGATTTGTTCTTGATGTGGTGAAGCGTAGGAAGCAGGGACATAGGTAGTCTTCATCATCTTGCGAAGAAGCTTGGACTGTTCCAGACGGTTTAGATGACGGGTTCTAAAAGCTCCAACTGGCGCAGTCCTTCTAATCTCCCTCCAGACCTCCATATAAATATCTGCTGGTTCAGTGGTGTCTATAAGGTTGGTCATCAGAGCACCGTGTGTGTTTTGTCTCCAGGCGTTGAAGATGGATGTTCCAGAGCAGGAAGCATCAACACAAACAAAGGTTTGGGTGTAATCCTGTGACCTATCAACAAACACCTTCACATATTCATTAGCCAGAGCAGCCAGGCAAAATGGGTCATCAATACTGTCCTGACTTAGAAAATCAACAGCACGGAAAAAATCACTACCTTCGCACATACAGCCGACATTCAGTATGTGTTCCCGGTGCTTATCAAACCAGGCAATCCGTTCATCCCAACACTTCTTATCTTGACCAGCGGCGTTAGCAATACCTACCTTCATCCAGAACTCAGTTCTATCGTCAATCGGTGTCTTTTCAGCAAACCGGATTAAATATCTACCAGCGTCAGTTGATTGAAAAGAGATAAAAGGAACGCGAGAATAAATCCTTCCACGCATATCAAACTTCATCGGAATGTAGAAGTAATCATCCTTCATCACCTTCTCTGCTTTATCTGTAATCTGGTGAGCCAGTAGAGACTTCTTTGCTTTAACTAGGTTCTCGTTCTTCAGGTTATGAACAGTCTTTTTAGCAGCCTTGTATTGCGGGTGAGAACGGACTGCGTGGTCTTGTTCGGGTGACTTACCCATATAGGACAAACCAAGCAAGGAAGCGACTGTAGGCAGTTCTTCAGCCTCGTAATAATGAAACTTACCTAGGCTGGTTTCTGTCTCAGCAAGACGGAGCATCAGCTGATGAACAAAGGGATTGATTTGAAACTTGACCTTTGCCTGTCTGTTGATGAATTCCAGGTGCTTATCGCTTAGTTCAATAGAACCTTTGCGTGAGTGTTCCTTTTCCTGTAGCACCTCACCTAACCAACCTCCAAGGTTTTGATTGGTAACCAGGTTTGGCTCAACCAGCATCGGAAGGATGTCGTGAGCGTATTGGGCTACATAGTCCCTGATGCGTTGCTCTTGCTCTTTACCCTTATCAGTCAAGACAATATCTTTAACTGTCTTTGGCTTACGGGTCTTGTCGTCCATCTTGACTACATCAATAACCTGTAAGTAATCACCACAGGCAGCTAGGACGGAATGAATAACAAGAGCACCAATTACTGAACACTCTCTATAAGTCCAGCTCTTACGGTTCTCAATCAACTCAGCATCATCGTGCTTACCTTCCTGCCGTAGCCGTTCAGCAAAGTCACGAATGGCTTTATCCATCCGATACTCCCAATAAGCAGTGGTAGCTCGTAAGCCTTCTGTATCGGATTTTTCAGCGTAGTAATTAGCGTTCCTAAACCAGGCGGGGAAGGTCTTCTGAATGAAGCGAAGACACATCTGCTGATGGATAACCTTGCCTATCTGGTGTTGGAGTTGGTTAAGGGTCTTCTTTTGTAGATACCGCTTATCACCACCATTCCTAGATGCTTCTGTTGTTGTTAGGTGGTTAGGATTCAGAGCTGTGTCTAGCGTCAGTTGAAGACCTAGGAAGGCAGCTTCTACAACATCAAAGAAATCAGTGGTCTTACCATCAGGAGTAGCCTTCAGACACTTACGCAAAATCTGATTAACTTCACTTGCGTTATGTCCAACAATCAGAGAAGACCTCTTCTCCAGATGTTCAATAACATCAGCGAGCAAGACCTTTTTAACATAGAAACCAAAGTCATTATTGGAAGCATTACCAGTTCTATTGTTGTAGTCGTTAGCTTTGATGAACTTGTTATAACCAGCTTTCTGTGACTGAACCTCTCGTTCAATCTGTTGTTCGTATTTTTTATTATTCATAATATTGTTAGGGATAAATATTAAAGACCCAACCAGCTAGTGATTGGGAAGACTGACGAGAAGGTTTGACCTTCCACCATCACGGCTCGGCGTCAGTGTTGATAGTTATTTAGTTTTACTCATCTTCATTCAAGACCTTTGCAATCCTGCTTCTCTTTATCTGTGGCTCACTCATCAAAAAGAAGTCACGAAGAACACCATACGGTTCAGACAAGTCAAGACAACAGACCCCTAGTAACAGGTCTATATGTGTATAGGCTATTTTAAATTTCCGGCTAATGCGATAGCGGAACTGCTTGTATTGGCTAACAGGATAATGGTCATAGCTTACACCTTGCTTGATACTATGTAGATGGGAGATGTCGTTGATGACCTCCTTTCGCCTTCTATACCAGGACGGAACAGAAGACAAAAGAAAGTAGGTTCTGAAAAAATAAAGCGTTAGAGGATGTGGTTCATTTAGTGTCTTCTTCATTTTTGTTCAACTCAAACAAATCGGCATTCATCTCCATTAGCTGAGCGATAGTGTCCGCCATCGATTGATGGAACACCGACGCTCTCTTCATCAAGACATAAACATAAATAGGATTAGTCTTTGAAACCTCAAAGACATCTCGCATAATCTTCGTCCTGCTTTCATCAACCAGCTTGTTAGCGCAGCAGCAAGGACAGGGAATTCCTACCTCTTCAGCTTCAGCATCTATCAATTCTTGTAGCTCATCCCAGATGTTTTCCAGGAACTCCTCTGTCTGCTCAATCAGTTCGCTTTCTTTACTCATAAGAAAATCCTTGTGGCTTAGGTCGTTTAAATGGTTTGATTAGTTGGATTGGTTCAGCGATTTGCGTAAGTTCCACTAATTGCTTTACTGGCGCAGCTACTGGTTCAATCACTATCGGCTGTTCTATGCCCTCAGCAGCGGCGTTAGATACATCTTTGATGGAATACCACCTAGCGATACTTTCAACGGCTTCTAGGGTCATTAAACCGCAGACATACATACATAAATAGACAGACACAAGAGCCTCAACTACTGCTCTTATTCTTTGCCCAATCTTTTCATCAGTGCTTGCTTCAATCAGCAAGCGGATATCGGTCTTTAATTCATTCATTAGTTTTAATTGGTTATGTAATCAGACAGGCTTGATAATGCCTTCACGAATAAGAAGGTCTCTGATAAATGCTGAGCAGTCTTTGCCCTTTTTCTGAGCAGCAAGTTTAATGTTTGCTATGTCTTCCTCGTGTGCTCTGAAGACAATTGTTTTAGACATCGCCGATGAACGGCTAATGGTTCTAGACATAGTTTCGTTGTAATTATGTTGGATAAAAAATAGTAATTGTGTGACGATAATGTTTTTACACATAAGTTAGGACTTACAACCTGACCATCCTTGGTCTTGTTTGCCTGGCTCTTATCGTCAATAGTCCGCCTTTGCTGTTCCTCCTATAAGTAGGACTTTGCGGTTCTTCCTATAAGTAGGACCATACGGAATACTCTTCCTATAGACGGGTCCTATTAAGCCTTTACTTATAGACGGGTCCTATCGCTCTTATACGGTCGGCACCGCTTCTCTCTTATACGGCACGGACCTAATCCTCTTATAGATAACGCACCGCTCCACTCCTCAGTGATAGTGTCCCATCTGCTTACTAATAACGCACCGTCTTTAACTGCTCTCAACTGACGCTGCGTAAGTGGTTAATGTATAACTTTATAGGCATTTATACCTACCTTTTAATTAAAGAAGGAGCAGGCAGCAACAACTGAATGGAAGAGGTTGTAAGAGCAGGAACCATCCTCCATTCGCACCGGCACGATTGACGGACGGCGCTGCTTTTTGTTCTCCACTTTCCTCTGGTCAAAACGCTGATGTTGTGAAGCAAGGCGATTAGCCGCAGCTGAACATCACTTGCGTTCCGAAGGACGAGCCGACGACGAGGTCTCCACCCGTAGCGAAGCGAAGGGAAGGAGCGAGGAGGCGAGAGCAAGCCACAAGCGCAGCGCAGTGGTCAGCTTTGGAACGGGAAACAAACAGCGCATTAAGTCCGCTTCAATCTGCCGGGCGCGGCTAAGGATGGTCTGCGACTTACACCTCATCCCATTCGTTGTTGCCTGCGCTCACCTATCACGATGAACGGAGCGAAGCGCAGTGTTGAGTGAAGCAATAAGTGTGGAACGGAACGAAGTGGAGTGGAACATCGTTTGTTGCTGAACGATTGGTGAATATCTATTACTCTTATTGAGAACAACTAACACACTAAATCTAGTGTGTTTGAGAACTATAAGACTGACGCTCAGATAGGTTCATCAGAACAATCATCATCATCAACACCATCAATCACTCCATTATCATCACTCTCTACCACCTCAGACCTACTGTTACAGCTGGGTTTAGACTAGGCTCTAACACATCAACAACAACACTCTCAACATCATTAACAGGTTACAGGTGGGTTAGCGTAAGTTTGAGAATGTTGAAATAACAGTTGGAGACTGGTTTCTGTAGCA